>NZ_JAUBOR010000029.1:0-12633 GCF_036700305.1 Microcoleus sp. Z1_A1 | reverse complement strand
TGTCCCCGCGTTGCTAAGGGGGGAAGCGAGATTTGTCCCCGCGTTGCTAAGGGGGGAAGCGAGATTTCTCTCCCCCTGGCTAAGGGGGGAAGCGAGATTTGTCCCCGCGTTGCTAAGGGGGGAAGCGAGATTTGTCCCCGCGTTGCTAAGGGGGGAAGCGAGATTTCTCTCCCCCTTAGTAAGGGGGGGTAAGGGGGGGGTTAGAGCAGTGCGAACTAAACTTAAATCTAAAGTTCCGCCGCCAAAATCAACTACTAAAACTAGAGAACCGGGGCGTTGTACTGCATATCCCAGGGCGGCGGCTGTGGATTCATCTATTACCTGAACTTCCGCAACTCCCAAACTTTCTCCTAAGTCGCGAAACCAATCTAGATATCGCTCAAATGCTCCGACTGGTACTGTAAAGATTACTTTTTCTGCCTGTATATTTTGTAAATATAATTGTTTCCAAATACTTGTGATAAACTGTTCGGCTACTGATTCGGATGTGTAGGTTTCGCCGTCGATATTACGGGGTGGGGGCTGAAAGTCAGCGGCTAAATTGCGTTTAAAAGCTTTGAAAAAACGGTCTGGTTGGGATTGCCCCAAACGCTGCGATCGCACTTTTTCTCCCAGCACCAACTCTTCGGCATTTTTCACAAATACTAAAGTCGGCACTACAGAGATTTCTCGAACATCTCCGCCCGAATTATTCGTTTTAAAAATGCGGGACATCTCGCCCAATCTCAAAGTTTCTGGTGTTTGCGTATCCGGGTTAAGAATGCAGACAACCGTGTTGCTGGTACCGAAGTCAATGGCAACTGTAGTCATGGTGATTTTAGATTTTAGATTTTAGATTTTAGATTTTAGATTTTAGATTTTAGATTTTAGATTTTATTTTTCATTGGCAAGTGTAGTCATAGTGATTTTAGATTTTAGATTTAATTTTTCATTCCCGCTGGAAGGGTACGACTAACTTTAGCAGGAGTAAGAATTTGCTCTCCCTCCCGATAGCCGACAAACCGAATATAAACTAATTCTCCTTCGGTTATATCCTCAACATCCGGCTGGTGCAACTGCGGATTGTAAGCAGTTTGTTCCCAAGCAGAACCGATTGTTTGAAAATCCCAGCTTGATAACAGGTTTTCTAAGGGAGTAAACAAAGCTGAGAGATTTTTGGCTGGCATATCCGGCTTGGCTTCAGCCATTTTGCGGGCGGCGGGATAGTTGGTTAACAAAGTTTGCAACTGTTCAAAGGTAGCGCGGCGGAAATCGGCAGTTAGTTGAGCTTTTTGCTGCTGCAATTCTTCTCGCAGCCGGAAACACTGCTGCCTCAATTCTTCAATTTCGCTGGGATTATTTGTGATTGTAGCCGACATTGGCAGCGCGCTCAAAGTGCGATCGAACTCTTGAAAATTCAAATTCAGCACTGTTGCCAGCCGCCTCAGTTGGTCTAGCGTGAGTTTTCCCACGTCTCCCTGCCGCACTAAGCGCACCCCAAAGCGACTTAAGCCTGCTTTTTCGCCTAAGTCTTGCCAATCGAGAATGTCTAGCTGATTCATGCGTTCCCGCAGAATTGTATCGTACTTAAACTCGATCGCATCTCCCGCCTCAGATGCAGCATAAAGATAGACTAAAATTAGAAAAATGCCCCCGACAGCTAGGGCGAAGCTGAAGGCAGGCAGTGTTGTTACATCAACTGTTGCACCCAGGATATCAAACATCTTTAACTCTTCTAAACTTGTTTTAAAGTCTGCGTTTGTTCAACGACCAAATTTTCTTCGCCTTCGTAGTATTCTGGCAGCAAGTCTTGAGATTCTACTTTTCCGAGGGCTTTTTCAATTCCGGCGGTGGTTTCGGTGCAACTCGAACCGGTGGCGTTGAGGACGGTTTCGGTAATTTTGCCGTCTTTGCCGATGCGGTATTCTATTTGGCGGTATTCTGCCATAATTCTGCCTCTTGGTTTAATGCTTGAGTGTTGACTGCTTAGTGTTGAGTTATATTATAGATTCTATTTACCAATTATTCTAATGAATTTTTGTAGCGACAATGCAACCGGGGTTTCGCCGGAGATTATGGCTGCGATTGCAGCGGCTAATTGCGGTGCTGTGATGTCTTACGGAGATGATGAATATACACAGCGTTTGCAAGTTAAATTTTCGGATTTGTTCGAGACATCGGTGACTGTTTTTCCTGTAGCAACCGGTTCTGCTGCTAATGCTCTAGCCCTGGCGGTTGTTACTCCTCCTTACGGCGCTGTTTACTGTCACGGGGCATCTCATATTAATGTAGATGAATGCGGCGCGCCGGAGTTTTTTACAGGCGGTGCCAAGTTAGTTACAGTAACAGGAAATCATGGTAAAATAGAGGCAGAGACTTTAGGAAAAATACTCGATCGCGCTGGTGCAGGTGTCGTCCATCACGTACAGCCCGCAGCCGTCAGCATCACTCAAGCAACGGAGGCCGGCACAGTCTACCATCCAGCAGAAATTTCCCACATTTCGGAAGTAGTTCGCGATCGCAATTTGCACCTGCACATGGATGGATCTCGCTTTGCCAATGCTGTCGCCAGTCTTGGCTGTTCTCCTGCTGATGTCACTTGGCGCGCCGGTGTGGATATTCTCTCGTTTGGAGCGACAAAAAACGGCGCAATGGCTGCGGAAGCGGTGGTTTTTTTTAATCAAGAATTAGCAAAGACTTTCCCTTTTTACCGCAAGCGCAGCGGGCATCTTTTCTCGAAAATGCGGTTTTTGTCTGCACAGTTGGAAGCGTATATAACGGATGATTTGTGGCTGAAGAATGCGGCTCATGCAAATAATATGGCCGCCAAATTAGCCCAAGGTTTGGCGGGAGTTGAGGGAGCGAATTTTTGCCATCGGGTTGAAGCAAACGAGATTTTTATTCAACTTCCCGAATCGGTAATTACAGCGGTTTTAGCTGAGGGTTTTCTGTTTTATCGGTGGGATGAATGTACTGTTAGACTGGTAACGGCTTTTAATACTTTGGAAGCGGATGTTATTGCTTTCGTGGAAGCGGTTAAACGACATCAATGATTAAAATGTAGGGGCGGGTTTTACGAATAATATCGGCCAGCTATGAACAATCTAAGAAACCCGCCCCCACCTAACAAATAATCCACATCAACCTTGATTTATATTAAATGCAAAAATAGGCGCGGGGATTTCTCGTTGGGTGGGGGCGGGTTTGAGAGATTGTTTGTTATTTACAATTATTGTTGGTGAACCCGCCCCTACATTTTTAATGCGAAAAATAGGCGCGGCATTTCTCGTTGGGTGGGGGCGGGTTTGAGAGATTTTTGGTTATTTACAATTATTGTTTGTGAAACCCGCCCTACAATTTAATAGGTTCAGGAATAGGTTCTGCAACTGCGGCTAGTTCTGGTTCAGATTCTTCGAGGTGTGCTTCTAAAAGCGCCAGATTTCTCATGTTTGATTTATAAAAAGCATCGAAGATATCTCCGACTAAAGGTACGGAACCAACTACGGCTTCTAGACCGATATTGTAAACCATTTTCCCTAGAGTTTTTTGGGGAATATTGAATCGAGTTGCTAAATAAATTAGGTAGGCGGAAAACGCGGTATCTACGATATCCCCAGCACCCGGAACTAAACCGATAATGGGGTCTAAACCAATGCGAAATTTAGTGCCGGGGATGCCAATGGCGGTATCCATCAAGCGGCTGAGTTTGCGGATGCGGTTGAGGGTGGCGAGACGCTCTATGTTGTTCATATTATTATTCTTGAACTAGCTGGAAAATTTGAAATCTGTCGGAAGACGGAAAAAACCATCTAGAAACCGCTCATTTTCCATCTTCGCTAATATGCTGAATTCCCCATTCGTGCATGGCATTAATAATCGGTTTGAGACTTTCGCCCAAAGGCGTTAGCGAATATTCAACTTTTGGCGGCACTTGCAGGTAAATTTCCCGGTGCACGATCCCGTCTGATTCCATTTCCCGCAGTTGCTGCGTCAGCATCTTCTGAGTAATGCCGTTGACAGCTCGTTGCAGCTCGTTAAAGCGCTTCACTCCTGGAAACAACTCCCGCAGAATCAAGACTTTCCAGCGCCCGCCTATCACCTCTAGAGTGCGTTCTACAGGGCAATTTGCTCGATCGACTTTTACTTCTTGGACTTGCATAGTATCCTTTTGGTAACTACCCTACTTTTAAGTGCGTACTTCCCATAATAGCTTGACTCGGTTTAAAGTAGAAACATCGCAGAAATCAAACAAACTAAACCAATAAATATATTCCTGCATCTGGCATCAATCAAAAAGGAGAACACGATGAGCCAACCTGTGATTGCTGATAACAAACCCGCCGTTATGGAACTTGAACCCGGTACTTACTACTGGTGCACCTGCGGTCAAGCTAAGAATCAGCCTTTTTGTGACGGTTCCCATAAAGGTAGCGAATTTGTGCCGCTAGCTTTTGAAGTAACTGAGAAAAAAACTGTGGCGATGTGCAACTGCAAGTCTACCGCAAATTCTCCATTTTGCGACGGCGCTCATAGCAAACTTTAAAGGCAGCAATAATCAAGGAGAAACCAATCGTGCATCAACCGCTTTTGGTTTCATTTGACAACTAAATAGGACTTAGGCATCAATACCAAAGAAACCCGGTTTTTCACCGATATTAAAGCTGCGATGCACTACTATCCTAAAAGAAACCGGTTTCTACGTCCAGGGCTGCTAAACAAACACCACAATTTTCATGATTTTTAAATTAGGAGGAGAAGATGATTACCGTTAGAAAAAGTGAAGCAAGAGGACACGCTAATCATGGTTGGCTGGACAGTTACCACACATTTTCTTTTGCCGGCTATTACGATCCAAATTATATGAATTTTCGCTCTTTGCGGGTAATTAATGAGGATGTCGTTAGCCCCGGCAGAGGTTTCGGCACTCACGGACACAGCGACATGGAAATCATTACTTATGTATTAGAAGGAGCCTTAGAACACAAGGATAGTTTGGGTACTGGTGCAGTGATTAAACCCGGTGAAGTGCAGCGGATGAGTGCAGGTACGGGTATCCAGCACAGCGAGTTCAATAACTCGCAAACAGACCCGGTTCATTTGCTGCAAATCTGGCTGTTACCCGATACAAAAGGCTTGCAGCCGAGTTACGAGCAGCGCGAATTTCCCCTAGCAGAAAGGCACGGAAAACTGCGGTTAGTGGCGGCGCGAGATGCCAGAGATGGTGCTGTGAAAGTGCATCAAGATGTGGATTTGTATGCGGCTGTTTTGGATAAAGATTCGCGGGTTTCTCATGCTTTGCAGCCGAATCGCCATGCTTGGGTGCAAGTTGCTCGCGGCTCGGTTTTGCTGAACGGTTTGACTTTGGAAAATGGCGACGCTGCGGCGGTTAGTGGCGAGTCTGAGTTGGCGATTGAAGCGGCGGAAGATGCGGAATTTTTGCTGTTTGATTTAGCATAAAATTGAATGCGAAATCCCCGAATTATCCAAGAATTCGGGGATTTAATTCCCTAGCATCTGACACATCAAATGGATTTCAAGAATTAACAGAAATATTCTTTTTAGGTCGCCCGCCTTTTTTACCATTTTGCCTTGCTGCTGCTGATTTAGAGCTTGAAGTTGCCTGTCCTCCCTTTCTACCTAATTCAGCCATCCAAGATTTTGTCCCAAAAATACCTGCGATAAGTTCGGGAATACCAAAATCAACATCTAAGCTTTCCCAGTGGACGCTGCTACCGGAAGGAGGTAGCCAAACATCAGCAAGTTGTTCTGGTGAAGCACCTTCTAAGCCTTGTGCCAGCTTTGGCGGAAAAGAAAAAATAGCACCGTTTTTTAGTTTGATCGCAATTAAATCTTCCGACTGATTGTAATGCACGGATTCGGCGCGGGGTTCTGTCGCCTCGGCTTGTTTCCATGCTTCTTTGGCTTTGGCTATTTGCTCTCGGAGATTTTCCTCGGTTAATTCTTTGTCCCAGTTTTTAAATGCCATGTATTTCCTCCCATTTACTTAACAGCATTTCTTGATTGGTCGCTATAAGTTTAAGTGCATTCACGATGTCTTTATTCTTTATTAGATCGTGAGCATAAACTAAAGTAGGAGGTGCTTCCTCACTGCCAATATTAATCTTGAGTTCCATCTGGTTAGCGTCATTTTTTCTACCTTTAAAGACGTGGACATGAGCGGGGATATGGTCGTTAGTATATATGTAAACAAATAAATTGTTCTTGATGTCTTCTATAACTTTGGGCATAATTTTATCGTTAATTTTAAAAAATTTTATATATATTACATATAATAACCCAAGCGTTTGGTTTTGTCAAGTGCAGATGCCTTAGTATTGATATTTTGCACCTGCGGTTACAGTCCGCAAGGGACTTAAGTCCCTTGCTCAAAGCTGAAGTCCTCTCAAGAGGACTGAAGAAGTTTATGTTAAGTTGAAAAAAAAAATGAATTACAGCAGAACAATTCCGGCTATTTTGAGTGCTACGATCGCCCTGAGTTCGATCGCCCTCATCCCACTCACATCACCTCAAATCGCCCTCGCATTAACCGCCGACAAAGTTAAAACCGTTGCCCAACAAATTACTGTTCGCATCCAGGGGCCAAAAGGCGGTTCAGGAGTAATTTTAGAGAAGCAGGGCAGCACATACTATATTCTCACAAACTGGCACGTTGTCGATAAAGCTGGCGATTACGAGGTCGTAACTCCCGACGGCAAAGCTCACTCTGTATCATACAGCCTCGTGCGGCGAATGCCCGGTGCGGATTTGGCGATCGTCCCCTTCAGCAGCACTCAAAGCTACCCCCTGGCTCAATTAGCTAATTCCGCAGCAACTAAGGGAAACAAGGCTTATGTGGCGGGCTGGCCGATATCCGGCGGTTCTCTGAGACAGCCGATTTTCCTCGCCACGGAAGGCCAGCTTACCGGCCGCCAAACTCCCTGGAACGGCTATACTTTGGTCTACAACAACTTAGTGAGAGCGGGCATGAGTGGGGGGCCGGTGCTCGATGACGCGGGGCGAGTTGTCGCAATTAACGGCATTGTTAGGTTAGAGGAAAACTCCGATAAAATCGTGGCGGCGGGGATAGAAATTAATACTTTCATGAAATGGCGATCGACTATTTCCCTGCCAGTAGTTCCCCAATCTCCTACTGCCGGAAACCCGAAAACTCCGGCGAATAATGCGCCCCGCACGCCCGCAAGTGCGATCGCCTTTGCTGCCACAAATACCCTCAAAGGGCCTTCGGAAGTTGTCAGTTCCCTTGCCCTAGCTTCAGCTTATTTTACTACAGGAAATAGCAACGGCACAATCTCTGTTTGGAATTTTCCCAGCGGGCAATTAAAAACTACCCTGCAAGGACACACGGAAGCCGTAAACGCACTGGCTGCGAGTGCGGATGGCAAGGTGTTAGCTAGCGGCAGTGACGACAAAACTGTGAAAATTTGGAATTTAGAAACGGGCGCGGTTGTACGCACTTTAAGCGGACATTCCAATGCTGTTTCGAGCGTTGCCGTTAGTCCTGATGGTCAATTTGTAGCCAGCGGTAGTTGGGACAAAACGATTAAGATTTGGAATGGGAAAACGGGGGAGTTGCTGCGGACTTTGAGTGGGCATTCTGGGTTGGTGAATGCTGTTGCAATCAGTCCTGACAACAAAACTTTAGCTAGTGGCGGTAAAGACGGTTCAATTAGGTTGTGGAATTTAGTTACAGGTCAAGCAATTCGCACGATTAGCGGCAAAAACTTGGCTGTTTTGTCGCTAGCTTTTACTCCCGACGGCAAAAGTTTAGCTGCGGGAAACAGCAATGGCACTGTTGGGTTGTGGAATGCGGTCAACGGGCTGTTAATTCGGCGTTTGAGCGGGCATACTGACGGGGTTTGGTCGGTGGCTTTTAGTCGGGATGGCACTACGCTGGTTACTGGGAGTTGGGATAAGAGTGTGAGGCTTTGGGATGTGCGATCGGGGGATTTGAGAGGTAATTTGAGCGGGCATTCTGGCTATGTTAGTGCTGTGGCTATTAGCAGCGATGGGAAGACTATTGTTAGTGCTGGTTGGTTGGGGGAAATTAAGATTTGGAAAAGGAGTTGAGATTTTTTTTATTTAACCGCAGAGGGCGCAGAGGGCGCAGAGGAAGAGTAGAGAGAACAGGGTTTGCATTTGATTGAGTGGTGTTATACGATCGAGATATTTGGGATAAAAAAATGAGTGGACTAAAGACTAAATTGCCAACTGATATCTGGGTGGTAGCGACATGGGAAGAATTCATCGCGATGGCAGATGACCCAGCTTACAGTAAAGCCAAATGCTATTACCGCAACGGACAAATGAGGATTGAAACTATGTCAGTAGGGCCTGATCATTCACGAGATAATGCGATCGCACTTTTCGCAATTAACCTATTTTGTACTATCAAAGGTATTTCTCTTAACGGATTGGATAACTGTAGCTACCGGAAAACAGGAGTGCGAGAGTGTCAACCGGATGTATCATACTATATTGGAGAAAGAGCGCAATTAGCACCGAGGGGAAGTTCGATCGCAAGTCTTGACGTTACCCCACCGCCAGATTTGGTCATAGAAGTTGCTGACTCAACTTTGGCTGATGATATTGGTGAAAAACGGTTGCTTTACGAAGAGTTAAAAGTTGCTGAATATTGGGTAGTAGACGTGCAGAAATCTCAAATTATTGCCTTTGCTATTATTGCTGATAATGGCAGTCGGCGGCTTGTGCGATCGGAAGTTTTGCCGGGATTAACTATTGCTGTGTTGGAAGAGGCTTTGCGGCGGAGTCGCACTGAAGATCAAGCACAGGTAGGGGCTTGGTTGTTGGCTCAATTTCAGCAGTAATCCAAATAGAAAGCGATCGCCCTCTCTGCAAAAAAGCGCGATTGTCCAACCTACTCGATCTTAACTCCCCAAGCTACACTACTAAATCTTCGATCGAGAATTTCAATAAGTCGCACAGGGCTTTCATCTGTGCTGGGTATAGCTTGGGGACGTGTCTGTCGGTTTCCCAGTTGATTACTGTGGATTCCACCACATTACACGCTCTTGCCACTTGTATTCTAGTCAAACCTAGACTTTCACGTCTTTCTCTTAGCTTTTGCCCCAGCGTCATTATCTATCCCGTACTTAGTTCAGTTGATTCTATTTATTCAGTTGACTATATGTAGTTGGTGTCCTAACCTAGAGATAGACACAAAGTCTAACAAAAGTCAAAAGCCAGTCCCCGCCCTAGACAAGCATTGAACTGGCTTTGGCTCCAACACTGAATGGAGACAAACTTAATTATGCCCTACAAACAGCGCCTTAACAGGTGGTTGGTTGTTCGCCTGCTTCCCAATATGCAGCGAATCACTGTGGCCCACTTTTTCAGGCATTCCGATGCTGACGGCTATCTGCGGATCGTCCGGCAGTTAATCCCCAAGGCTCAATTTGTGATTGTTTTTAATGCCGATATCAACCTAGAAACAGCGCCTAACAACATCGAAGGCAGCTAGTTGAGGGTTTGGTTAGGCACAGAACCTACTGGTAGGGTGCGTCGGTTGGTAGGGATTCGATGTACATCGGCTAATCATTTCCCCGCGCCGCACCCTACTACCTAGCATTTTGCTTCAACTAGACAGCAGGAGTCCCGCGCTCTACCGCAGGGCGTGAGCGTCGGAAGGAATGCGCGTGAGTGAAGAGATCCACCCCTGACCAAAACCGACAATCTTTAGATGTTGGAAGGGAAGGGGTGGTCGAAGAACGAACAGATTCCTGATCCTGCCCCGTCGCCAACAAAACCCGCCTATTGGAGCGAGGTAGTCACTCGGTCGGGTATGATAGTGCGCGGTTTTACTGCCTACCAGCTCGATAAAATGCACTACGGCGATTCCCTACGGGATAGGTACGGTAGGACATGGTGGAAAGAAGTGATCGATAAGGGTAACGAGAATTTACGGCCACTAGGTTCCCGTGCAAACACAGTGTGGTGTCGGTAAGGACAAAACTTGAAAATGAATTATTTTACTCAACCCGTTAGCGCTGCTAGAGGTAACGGGTTTTTTGCTTAAATCCAAAATCCAAAATCTAAAATAGCAATTAACATAAAACCCAGTTTTGTTCTGAGGCACGCTTGCTTAATCGCAAATACCGCTAACGGGTCGGTAGAAGATTGATAGAAGAGCTCGCTTGTAAGTGACTACTGGATAAGGGACACTGGGACAGGTGAACAGGCAAAAACAAGGCCCAAAAAGCCTCTAAAATGGCTGTTTTGCTAGAGTGTTGATAGAAATCAGGTACTTAGAGGCTGAAAGTATTGGAAAATGATTGAAGTAGATGAGTTAAGCAAAACTTACGGTTCGACCGCAGCGATCGCGGACGTGTCCTTCTCGGTCGAATCAGGAGAAATTCTCGGTTTTTTGGGGCCAAACGGCGCTGGTAAAACCACAACCATGCGGATTTTGTCGGGATATTTGCCGGCATCCAGCGGTACGGCCCGCATCGCCGGCATGGATGTTCACGAAAACTCGATGGCAGTCAGACAGCGCATCGGTTATCTGCCGGAAAACCCGCCACTGTATCCAGAAATGACTGTGGAAGGGTTTCTGTTTTTTGTCGCCCGGATTAAGCAAGTGCCTGCGGGCGATCGCGCGCGACGAGTTACCTCCGCGATCGAACGCTGCGGCCTGGTTGATAAACGCAAAGTTTTAATCCGCAAACTTTCTAAAGGATTTCGCCAGCGCGTCGGTATCGCGCAGGCGATCGTCCACGATCCACCGGTCATTATCTTAGACGAACCAACCGTCGGCCTCGACCCCCGACAAATCATCGAAGTCCGCAATTTAATCAAAAGTCTTGGCGGCCAGCACACAATCATCCTTTCCACGCACATTCTGCCGGAAGTCAGCATGACTTGCAACCGCGTCACCATCATCAATCGCGGTAAAATCGTCGCTGCGGGTAGTCCCGAAAATTTGATGGGAGAGTTGGCTGTCGGAGAGGGTTACGAACTCGAAGTGGAAGGGGAGGCGGATTTGGTAAACAGTCTGCTGTTGCCTTCTTTGGAAAATGTGCCGGGAGTTCGATCGGTGGAATTGATTCCAAGCCAGCAATATTTAGTGAATCGCTACCGCCTGCGGGCATTGTGCGAATCGGAAAGAGAACCCGGACGAGAAATTGCTACAGCTATCGTCGCCTCTGGATTTGGACTGTGCGAAATGCGTCGCTCTCGCGCTACTCTCGAAGATGTCTTTTTAAGGCTGACAGCGGCTGAAAAGAAACCAGAAGAAAATCTGGTTCACAGCGAACCGGAGGTCGATCAAAATCTGCAACAAGCAGCAGAAATTCAAAACTCGATCGCCGATTCTCATCAATCTGAATCGCAACCGACGATCATCCCGGACAATCTGCCCGTTTCAAATAAACCAGAGTCTCTCTATGATTCTCATTCAGCATCGGAACCAGTTGCAGAAGCTGAAGAGTTACTTTCTGATTCTCATTCCGCATCGGAACCGGTTGCAGAAACCGTAGAGCCGATAGAACTTTCTCCACCAGAATTAGAATCAGTTGCAGAAACCGTAGAGCCGATAGAACTTTCTCCACCAGAATTAGAATCAGTTGCAGAAACCGTAGAGCTGATAGAACTTTCTCCACCAGAATTAGAATCAGTTGCAGAAACCGCAGAGTTGATTGAACATCCTCAACCAGAATCTGAACCAGTTGCAGAAACCGTAGATTTGAGTGAAGCGAAGCATCACCGTTTGGGTGTCACAGAAACCCGAGGATCTTACTCGCTACAGATATCTAAACAAGCAAGCAGGATGCTCACTTTTGTAAAAAATGTTTTTTATAAAAGTGAGAAACTCCCGATAGAACCTTCTCCACCAGCACCAGTTGTCGAAAATCTAGAAGTTTCAGAAACCGTAGAGTCGATCGAGCATCATGAACCAGAACCGATAGTCGAAAATCTGCCCGTTGTTTCAGAAACAGTAGAGTCGATCGAGCATCATGAACCAGAATCCGAACCAGTTGTCGAAACCGTAGAGTTGATCGAGCATCATGAACCAGAACCGGTTGTCGAAAATCTGCAAGTTGTAGAAACCGTAGAGTCGATCCAACCTTCTCAACCAGAACCGATAGTCGAAAATCTACTTATTGTAGAAACCGTAGAGTCGATCCAACCTTCTCAACCAGAACCGGTTGTCGAAAATCTGCAAGTTGTAGAAACCGTAGAGTCGATCCAACCTTCTCAACCAGAACCGGTTGTCGAAAATCTACTTATTGTAGAAACCGTAGAGTCGATCGAGCATTCTCAACCAGAACCGATAGTCGAAAATCTGCAAGTTGTAGAAACCGTAGAGTCGATCGAGCATCATGAACCAGAATCCGAACCAGTTGTCGAAACCGTAGAGTCGATCGAGCATCATGAACCAGAACCGATAGTCGAAAATCTGCAAGTTGTAGAAACCGTAGAGTCGATCGAGCATCCTCAACCAGAACCGGTTGTCGAAAATCTGCAAGTTGTAGAAACAGTAGAGTCGATCGAGCATCCTCAACCAGAACCGGTTGTCGAAAATCTGCAAGTTGTAGAAACAGTAGAGTCGATCGAGCATCCTCAACCAGAACCGGTTGTCGAAAATCTGCAAGTTGTAGAAACAGTAGAGTCGATCGA
>NZ_JAUBOR010000028.1:10459-80584 GCF_036700305.1 Microcoleus sp. Z1_A1 | reverse complement strand
ATCTACTGAGTATGCTTTCATTGGTATATTATTTTTAGTCAATTCTATTGTACCTCATAACATCCGGAAGTGCTGTATCATGTCCGGTCGAGCGACCGCGATTTTTGTAGGGGCGGGTTCAGAACAATACCTGTCAATAATTGACAATCTCAAAAACCCGCCCCGACCGGGATATTATGGTTAATCGATAGGACATGATATTAGAAAATTATAAGTGCCAGACTCTAACATTTATAGTGGCATAAAAACCTATGAATTTACCAAAGTGAATAGTAGTTGCTTATAGTGCGATCGTCCTTGAATTATAGGGACACGGCAATGCCGTGCCCTGACTCCGAAGTTTCGTTCAAACTAATTTCCAGTTGTTTCGCGGACGGTCAAACTGTACTTGCCTCTACCTTTTGGAGGCGGATCGTAAGCATTGACAATGACGCGATAGCGACCGTTTGCAGACAAGGTAACAGTAAGTTCAGAATTGGAATTTTGCTGCGTGACATCATCATTTTCTCCAAGTAGCTCGCCCTGGGAGTTGAAAATAGCGAGATAAGTATCAAACTCGGTACTTTCTACGGTAATAACCAGTTTCTGACCCTGAGTGCCTTCAAAGGTATACTCGTCGTACAAACTGCTGTCTGAGGGAAGTACAGAAGACTTAGCAGGGCTGAGTTCTCCGTTTTGCTCTAAAATGACTTTAGATGCACCCGCATCAGGAGTCGGCGGAGGTTCTACAGTTGGGGTCTGAGTTGGCGAACTTTGTGGCGATGGGGACGGGTTGGGGCTTGCTTGAGCTAAAACCGCCTTGTCAGCAGTCTTCGCATCAGTTAAGTTTTGAGGAAATTCTGCTGAAATAAGGGTGGAACTGCTGTTAGCAACACCTGAATTTGAAAGTGACAGGGAGAGAGCCGGCTTGCCAGAAAAAGTAGCTACCAGAGCAATTGGCGCGATCGCCCAAAATCTAACTTGACGCATGAATTACCTCGATTTGTAACGGAGGAAGAAGGAAGAAGTCAGTAGTCATTAGTCAGTAGTCATTAGTTATTTGTTAGGATCGCAAATTAAATAATTTACACTCTTGAAAGTGGGATGGGCGTCCCGCCCGTCCTTTATGCACGGGCGGGACGCCCATGCCACAAGAACAATAAAGATTGTAAGTTATTTAATTCTCATTCCTTAGATGCTACCAATTACCAATGCCCTGTTTGCCCAATTCCCGATTCCCAATTCCCAGTTCCGAATTTTCAATTTTCACCGGACAGTTAGAGTGTAACGACCCCGGCCCGAAGCATCGTAAGCATTGACAATTACGCGATAGCGACCCGTAGCGGGCAACGTAACGGTCAGAAACGAATTTTTAGTCGAATCGCTTCCATCGTCATTTTCTGCCACTAATCGGCCGTTAGGGCCAAAGATCGCCACATAGGGATCGAAATCTGTACTTTCGAGGGAAATGGTGACAGACTGACCCGATCGACCTTCAAAAGTATACTCTCGATACAGACTGTTGTCAGACGGCAATACTGGGCCGCCTGCGACTAAAGCACCTTCTTCTTGCAAAATCGCCCGAGAAGGCGCGGTAGGAGCACTCGCTTTCAGCTCTAACGTATAAGCCCCTGACTGCCTAGCTTGGTAGGAATTTGCAACTAACGTGTAAGTCCCGTCTGCTGGCAGCCTGACTGTAATTCTGGCGTTTTTATTCCCGGCCCCGTCATCGTCTTGCGCGATTTCGCGCTGGTTGGGGCCGAGCAAAATTAAATAAGGGTCAATCTCTTGACTTTTCATTTCTATTGTGATTTGCTGGCCCGCTTTTCCGTCAAATGAGTAGAGGTCAAAAAAGCTGTTGTCGGTGGGCAGAACGCTAGACTTGTCGGTGAGGAGGCCGCTGACGGGGGGCCCGTTTAACGTAACTTTTTGAGGTGATTGGTTGCCACCAAAGGGCGATCGGGCTTGAGCCGCGCGGGGAGCTCGCCCTTCTCGCACCGCTGTCAGGAAAGCGGGTAATTTGTCTGCGGAAATTGCAAAACCGATACCGATACTGCCACCGCCCCGACCGCGAGTAAAAATAGAAGTATTGACGCCGATTAATTCTCCTGAACTGTTGAGCAGTGGGCCTCCTGAATTGCCGGGATTGATGGCGGCGTCGGTTTGAATTAAGCCCCGCTGCTGGTCGATGCGGCTGACGATTCCGACTGTAAAAGTACCTTGAAATTGACCGAAGGGATTGCCGATCGCAAATGCTTGTTGCCCGACTTTCACCGAACCGGGACGGGCTAAAGGAATAGTGGGCAAATTGTTTTGACCGCGAATCTTCAGCACGGCTAAGTCTAGACCGTCTTCGCCGAATCCGATGACATCGGCGACAAGTTTTCTGCCGTCTGACAAAATGATATTGACGGTACCGCCTGCCGAAACAACGTGGGCGTTCGTTAACACCATGCCGTCGGGGCTGATAATTGTGCCACTGCCGTTAGATTTATCTGTATCGACTGTAACAACCGCCGGACTAGCCTTTTCGTAGACCCGAATATTGGTTTGTTCTTCAACAGTTTGGGCGATCGCACCCTGGGAATGCACCGAGTTAAATTCCGTTAAATCTGTTGATTGCCGCACAGGGGATGTGGTAACAACCGCACTGGCGCTGGCTGCAACCCCAACCGTTAAAATTCCCGATACTGCTAAACTTAGAAGTTTGAAATTCATGGCGATCGATTTAGTATTTAGCGATCGGTAGCTAGGAATTAGGTTTTGTGGCTAACCGCTAACTACCTTCTCTAATTATTTTAGGACTTGCACCACGGTAGTGACATTCCTTACGCCGGTTCTCCAATTCGGGAATCTGAATCAGCAGCTAAATACTTAAAATTAGCTTGTCGTACCTCGGCATCCTCATTGCCGTAGAAAAAAGACAGCAAAGCAAAACGCTGGCCACTAATCACCGGCGTCGCTTCATGCAGCAAAGAACACGAAAAAATAATCGCCGTGCCACAATCCCCTTTATAACCGTGCGGCGCGTACTCTGGAAACCGTAAAAATCCCCCCGTGTACTCTCCCACATTCAAGTTTAGCGTCATTGCAAACCTGCGGTGCAGCGTAGCTTTGCTAGTGTTGTCGCGGTGCGGCATAAAATAACCGCCACTCTGGGCATCGTAACAACCTATCAAATACCGTTCAAACCTGGTAATTGTAAACTGAAAAGCTTTTTCTACTTCCGGCCGCACCCGGCGCCAAATAATCGCACTCAATCGTCGCTGTAACTTCGGGTCTTCAATAAAGAAATCTCGGCGCTTCTTGAAAGTGTCGTCGTGCAGGCCAACTGTTTTCCCGCCTATTTGCCTCATAAAGCCGGAAGGACTGCCACCGTGAGCTTTGTAGATATCGATTAAACTGTGGCAAGAGGCTTTGTCCAAAACGTTAGGAATTACCAACACCGGGGCGTGGCGAGTGGCTGCTCGGGCTTCCTCAATTGGGGGCAAAGTTTTGAGAAAATCTAATACTTGCTGGGCGTGTTGGTGCGGTTCGCCCATCGGCAAAATATTAATTACCTGAAGGTTTTCGTTGAGTACAAAAGTTTGTGGTGCATAGTGAACTCCGGCAACTCCATTTTCTTCGACATCTCGGAAAACACCGTACTGCTGGCTGACTTTTTTATCCAAGTCCCAGAAAAAAAGGAATGACGGAGCAATTGTGGTTGGTCTGTTTTGTTCTTTGTCTGCTGGGTCAACGCTCACTCCAAACCGCGGTACTTGCAAGCTTTGGAATTCCTCTGAAAGCTCTTGAAAGCTTTTGAGGATAACTTGGATTTGTTCAAAAGCTGTGCTGGCAAAGAAAAACAGCACGACTCGCCGGCCGCCAACAGTCGGGAAATGAAATAAGGGGTTATTTGTAGAAGGAACGGAAAACCAGGGAGCCGGATCTCCTATTTCGAGTAATGGCATCTTGCTGATTTAATATTTGGGATTTTATATTTAGATTATGATGCTGTCGATTAGTTCCACAGATTCGGTATATTAAAATATGTTTTGAAAAAAAATTAGCTTTTATATCATTTCCGGTAACACCGGAATGATGTTGACTGTTGACTCTAATTTACTATTCCGATGCTAACGGATTTGATATTATTTGTGTATATCTCCGTTGGTTTGGGGTTTCACCCTCGCAATTTACAGTCTTTTGAAGCACTTTAATATCTGAAGAATAAGTAGATGGGCATCAATAAACGCAACTTATTTTTTTGCCGACGGGTACGAGAAAAGTTTAGTTTCACCCATCTACTTAGTGTTTGCCTATTTGTCGAAACTGGGGGAATTATCCGGTTGGTCTTCCGGGTATTCTACAGGTCGATACTCCACGTAGTCTGACGGCGGTGCTTCCACGTCGCGGTTGCTGGGGCGAGACCTGGATGATTCCGTAGGACGGGGTTTTTTGGTTCTCGGCGGCGTATCGGAACTGCGGTTTTCCGAAGCAGGGGGGCGACTGCTGCGGCTGCGGGTCGGTCTTTCTTCGGGGTTGTCTGAAACGTCCCAGTTGTCTGACTCTTGGGTTGGCGGGGCTTCTGGGCGAGAGGGACGTTTGCGCGAGGATCGATCGGGCGAGTCGGGCCGTCCGGTGTTAACGCTGCCGTTGCGATTCGAGGGGCGGCGGCGGGGTTCGTCGTCGTAGGCTTCCCGAGAAGAACGGTAGTCTTGGCTGCCTCTGATCCGGGGACGCTGCGGATAGTCTTCCTCTGGTTCTAGCTGTTCCATGTCGGCATCGTAGCCGTCGTAACCGTAGGCGTTGCTGACCGGTCGGTCTTCATCTACGTATTGGGCGCGACTTTTGGCTTGGGCTGTGGTCGCTCCTCGCAGCTTAATGCTTTCTGCTGCAAAAAATATGGCGGAACCAGTCAACAGAAATTGACCGAATGCCAGAATTGGGTCAAGCCGCCATCCTTGAAATAACAGAATACCGCCGCACAGCAAGCCGACTGCTGCAAAAAAAATATCGTGGTCTCGGGCTAGTTTGGGACGCCACGATCGCAGAAAATACAGTCCTGCCCCTGCTACTGCTAGGATAATCCCTAACAGGCTGCTCCAGTTCAATCCTAAATTGACCATTAGCCTATCTCCTATGTCTTTCCTATGTTAGCGAGTTAGATTTTACATCTATCATTAAGTCTGTCAGCCCGACGGTGCTTTCTGGGGCAGAGTCCGGTCAGGGTTTCAGCTTGGGAAGTCAGTATAATAATGAGTTTAACGGGAAAAAACCTCAGCTTGGCAGTCAACTGAAGGTTTTGCCTTGACAGTTGCTGGCAGCCGAGGTTTCTCGCATCGGGGAAATGCCCGACGTGTAGCCGAAAATTGACTTGCAGCGCCGGACTTAGAAACCCGCTGACTTTTTAGGTGCGCTTGATTTTGTCTTTTTGGCTGATGAAGATCAGGGCGATCGTTGCTGGAAGCACTACTACCACCACGCCCACCAGCAGGCTGTACAAAAAGTTCGCGAGAGAAGGAGTCATAGATTCCAAGCCTTTGTTACAACAATTTGATTTTTATTAATTTTATACTTTCGATCGCACCTGTGAAACGGTTAAAATTATGAATGGCAGACTTAACAAAACTTAAGATTTCGAGATAAGACCCATGACTGGTATTACCGTTGCAAGTTGGATTCTGGGCTCTGTCCTAGTCGTGATGACTTTGCTGTTTATTTTTCGGATCGTTCTGACTTGGTATCCCGAGGTGAACCTGAGCAAATTGCCGTTGAGTCTGATTGCTTGGCCCACGGAACCTTTTTTAGCCATAACTAGAAAGATTGTACCGCCGATCGGCGGGGTGGACATTACGCCGATTATTTGGGTGGGTATCTGTAGCTTGCTGCGAGAAATGATTCTCGGCCAGCAAGGGCTGCTGACAATGATGATGTAGAAGTTGGCGGTTGACTGTTGACTGTTGGGGGTTGACTGTTGACTGTTGACTGAAAGCAGGCTTGGTAAAAACCCCCGGATCGATCCGTGGGGTTGCTTTCTTCAATCTTTCAATCCAAAATCCAAAATCTAAAATCCAAAATCGATTGACTAATGACTATTTTGGTTCAAGAACTGTTCGACGAAATTCGTGTAAACTTCGCCGCTGAGAAACTCGGGGGAATCGAGGATTTTTTGGTGAAAGCCCAGGGTGGTAGGAACGCCGGTGATAGCGCATTCCCGCAATGCCCGTTTCATCCTGCGGATGGCTGTCGGTCGATCGCGCCCCCATACAATTACTTTACCGATTAAAGAATCGTAGTAAGCGGGTATTTCGTAATCGGTGTAGACGTGAGAGTCCATCCGCACGCCGGGGCCACCGGGAGGCAAATAACCGCTGATTATGCCGGGGTGGGGTCGGAAATTGCGATCGGGATCTTCAGCATTGATGCGGCACTCGATCGCGTGGCCGTTGAGAATGACTTGGTTTTGCTTGATTTGCAGTTTTTCTCCTTGGGCGATGCGGATTTGTTCGGCAATCAAATCGAGGCCTGTAATCATCTCGGTGACGGGATGTTCTACTTGGATGCGGGTGTTCATTTCCATGAAGTAGAACTTGCCCGATTTGTCAAGCAGAAATTCGACAGTGCCCGCACCCGTGTAGTTGATGGATTTGGCGGCGGCAATGGCGGCGTGACCCATTTGATCTCGCAGTTTCTGGCTGAGGGCTGGGCTGGGGGCTTCTTCGAGGAGTTTTTGGTGCCGGCGCTGAATCGAACAATCTCTCTCACCGAGGTGGATGACGTTACCGTAGTTGTCGGCGAGGATTTGGATTTCGATGTGCCGGGGTTTTTCGATGAATTTTTCGAGGTAAAGTCCGGGATTGCCGAAGGCTGCGTCGGCTTCGCCTTGGGCTGCTGAGAATAGTTTGGGGAGTTCCGAGGGTTCTCTAACTAGCCTCATCCCGCGGCCTCCACCGCCGGCTGTGGCTTTGATCATCACAGGATAGCCGATGTCGCGGGCGATCGACAAAGCTTCGCGATCGTCCGCCAGCAATCCGTCGCTACCGGGAACTGTGGGGACTTTCACCCGCTGCATAGTTTCTTTGGCGGTGGATTTATCGCCCATCGCCCGCATTGCTGCCGGAGACGGCCCGATGAAGGTAATTTGATGGTCAGCGCAGATTTCGGCAAATCGGGCGTTTTCGGCGAGGAAGCCGTAACCGGGGTGAATGGCTGCGGCGTTGCGTGTCAGGGCTGCCGCGATGATGTTGGGGATGTTTAAATAGCTTTTGCTGCTGGTGGGGGGGCCGATGCAAACGGCTTCGTCTGCCAACTGGACGTGCAGGGCGTGTTTATCTACGGTGGAGTGTACGGCGACCGTGGCAATCCCCATTTCCTCGCAGGTCCGCAATATGCGGAGAGCTATTTCTCCCCGATTAGCGATTAAAATTTTCGAGAACCCCATCTTCGCTGCTTAATTCACTCAATATTCTGTACAATAATGCCTTTCGGTATGTTCTGGATAATCGTTTTGCAGAAATTGTTCACAAAAATTTATTTTACATTTTGCGGGTAGTGGTGCTATGATTGTAAATCGGCGGTGTCAAAGGGCAAGTTACGAGTTAAATGTCAGGAACCTCAACCTGTGAATCTTTAACTGGTAACGCAAAAATCCCGGAGATTGCCAGAAAGAGCGGATGTGGCGGAATTGGTATACGCGCACGCTTGAGGTGCGTGTGGCAATATGTCCTTGCGAGTTCGAGTCTCGCCATCCGCATTGAATATATAAAACAACTGTTGACGGTTTTGGCTGTCGGCAGTTGTTTTATTTTTGATGGGTGGGTGGGCAGAAACCGGGTTTTTGCGAGAATATTTGGTTACAGGCGAAGATTTGGTGAAAAACCCGGTTTCTTTGATTTGTGGGTGAGTACGGTAGGGTGCGGATTCATCAGATATCTTTAAGTGCGATTCCCTACGGGATAGCTTCGCACGCGCGGACTTCTGACAGATCCGCACTATACAAAATACTCTTTAACTGTCGATCGACAATTGTGTTTGAATTAAAAACATAGATACTTATCGTTTGTCAAGTAGAATGGGGTTAGTTAGGTTCCGAATCCGAGAGTTGGCTGACGAAAAAGGATGGACGCTAAAGGATGTTGCCGATCGATCCGAGGTTCCGTACAGCACAGTCAGGCACTATGCTCGATCGGAAGGACTAGCAACGGTTGACATCACATCAATTCAAAAGATAGCTCGCACCCTCGATGTTTTGATAGAGGAGTTGATGGAAGTTGTTAAAGAATGAACCGATGAAATTATATTAGCAAAGGGAAGTTAGATCGATGACATCCTACGCCTTAAACTTACCCGTTCAGTTACAGCAAGAAGCTGAAAAATTGGCAACACTCCAAGGCATTTCGTTCGATCAGTTTATCCTCTGGGCTGTAGCCGAAAAAGTCGCTACCCTCAACCAGCGGAATGACGATCCGGCTTTTCCTGAAATCACCTATGTGCGCGGCGCTAGCGGCGAACTCGTTCCCGTTTTGCGTGGCACTCGGTTGCGGGTGCAAACAGTAGTCATCGCAGCGCAGAAATGGGGTTTTTCTCCAAACCAAATTGCCACTGAGTATGAATTAAGTGAAGATCGAGTGAACGCTGTTCTCGCTTTTTATGCGGCTCACCATCAAGAAATAGACGCATCTATTGCCGCTGAGCAAATTATCGAAGCTGCTAATGTCTAAACCGCTATTGCATCTAGATGCCGATACCTCTATTAAAGCTTTGCAAGCCGCCCTTTTATCTCGCAGTCACGATGTCACTCGGACACCGGCTGAGTGGATGGCTTTAGATGCTAGCGATGAGGCTCAATTGCTAGAAGCAACAGCGCGAGGGCGGTGTATTTTTACGTTTAATATCCGGGATTTTCAGGTCTTAGCTCAGCGTTATCCCGAACATGGTGGCATCATTTTGGCTGCTCAAAACAGTTGGACATTATCTAGTCTAATTGCTTCCCTCGATCGCCTGCTTTCAGAAACACAAGCTGCTGACTGGAAAGGGCAAGTTCGCTGGCTCAATCAGTGGCGAACCTAATCAGGACTTACGCAAGCACACTATATACATTTATCCACCCAAACGCGAAATAGTTCGACAATAATGCACCACTTGCCATGAATTTCCCAAACTACATCGTGACGTATCAAAGAGTTAAGTGCTGGCTGTAAATTTGTCTCGTTTATGCCAGTAATTTCAGCTAGCGTGTTGATATCGAGTCCTTCTCGGTGAGGTGCGATCGCTCTTAATACCTCTTGCTGTCCGGGAGCACCCCGCGCCGCCTGACCCCAAACGCCATCGAAGTAGTAACTTCCCCGCTGAAAGAATTCAGGGTTATTAATGACTGCCCTCACATCTTCTACTGTAAAGACCGGATCGCGAGAATTTCCCATGTCAAAAACTTGCTCATTGTAGCGGCGAACTAGCTGAAATCCCACTAGCTGAACTAAATAAGGCTGTCCAGTAGTCCAAGCATAGATTGCAGATAACGCTTCTGGCGCGTAGTCAAGAGGGAAATCTTCATGAGGATTAGCAAGAATCTGGCGGGTAGCTGCACTTTCCATGAAGCTAACCTTGATATTAATAAAACTAGCAAAGAAAGGGTGAGAGTAATCCCCAGTCATCTCGTCTAAAGTATGCAAACCAGCCAAGGCAAAAGCTATTTTAGGACTCATTTGTACCATCCCCCGCAGAACCTCCATAAAGTCACTGTCAATCTTTCCCTTCTCAATCAGTTTTTCAATCTTCTCAAACTCATCTAAAGCAATAATCAAACCCGTTTCACTCAGATTGGCCTCTACTTGTTTCAAATAGCGCTCAAAAGTACGGTAGGGAAGATTCAGAAAATCCGCATTGGCAGGAGGTGGAATGTTGACAGCATCAGAAATTTCATCGCTAATTGCCATCAGCACCTCTGCAACTCCTTGACGAATGTTTCCCAATCGGAATAGATTGACATAGGCTACTTTTACCTGTGACCCTAGGGACTGGGCCGCATTAAGCAGAATAGAAGTTTTGCCCATGCGTCGATGACCGTAGATAACCACAGACTGAAGTTGCTTACTCGATATCCACAGTTCTTTGAGCTGTTTGAGTACATCCTCTCGTCCAACAAACAGGTTGCCCTCAACAGGGTCGCCAACCACGTAGGGATTACGCACTCGTTCAGTAATAGAAACGTTCCCAACCTCACTAGCTACATCTAATATCGCTTGCGACCAATTCCAGGCAATTTTTCTAACTATTTCTCGCTCTGGTTGAGGTACAGCATCAGGTTGATCCCGCAACTTTTTGAGTTCTCCTAAAGCATGGCTAAGAGCGAAGGCTCTGGCAGAACGAGACGAACTATTCTGAATAATTTCAATATCCGTTATAATCTTATACAAGCTAGCTAGCGCTCTCCAAGTATCCAAACGCAGCCAAGGTTTTTTAGGGAAAGTATATAGCGATAGCGTAGCAAGATCATTCAATTTTATAGCCTTCTGATACTCATACATAATTAGACTTATACTCCACATTTCGTCTCCATAGGGTAGAGGCCGCACCTCATAAAATGCTTTCCTTGCATAGTATAGCGACTGCTCATGCAAACACAAGAAACCACGAGCAACAGCGCGAGCATGAGGCTCAAATTCAATAAAATTTGTATACATAGAACCTGAAATCAAACGTACCAATTCCCATTTGTAAGGGGGAGCTGTTAAATGTGCTATACGATAGACAAGTTGTTCTGGTTCTTCAGCAAGAACTTGGTTTAAAGCTTGAATTACAGGAATGAACTGGAGAGTATAAGTATAAATTTCATAAGCATTATGTATTCCTGTCTCCCAATCTTGTCGGAGCCATTCTTTTAATTGCTCGGTGAGATAGAGATTAGGCAGGACAGTTACACGAGGAAACAGCAAGTCTAGATTTTTTCTAGAGAATTTACGCATTTCAAAGACATAATCAGAGGGCAACTTTTCAGATAGGGGAAGATGGGGAGATGAAGAAATTAGAAAATCAGAATATCGGGAACCAAACTCATTACTCAAAACCCTTGGGCTGCGGTTTTCTTTAACTCTGTGCGTAAGTCCTCTTTTAAATAATGTTTGGCTTATAGGTAATGTAACAAACCAGTTATCTGGGCGCAGCAATCCTATAAATGAACCAATTACACAACTCACAAAAAAAACTACGCGAACTAACAGGCTTTTTAGAAATACAAAATAATCTGTGACTTTGAACTCAATTGGTAGACTCAAGCAAAGCATTAATGACATTAATAACACTCCACCAATAACTAATATAATAGCTGAGTCGTCCACCTCTAAAATGGCTAGTGTCGCAATACCTCCTACACCCAACCACATACCTGCTAATATACCTAACATTAAGATAACTCCCAGGTTAGTATATCCTTCTGTTATAGCACTAACTGTGAAAATTGCCAGATTAAAATTTAAGCTTAAAAAAATGATTATAGTTAGATACTTGGCTGTTTGCGACTGAAATTTGGATGAAAATATATCTTTTTCAAAGAGTACCAAGCCCAAGGTCATGCCACACAAAATAATAGTAAATAAAATGCTGGATGATATATATTCCGCATCTACTACACAATTAATCGAGTTAAGAATTACTATCCAAGTCAATAGTGTAATGAATATGACTACCATTACTTGTATAAGTAACCCAGCTATTATGGGATTAAGGAATAATCCTGAATCTTTTTTAGAATTTTTGTAGCGCTCTGAAATAGATACTCTATTGTAGACATACCAGCGCAAGGCTTGGGGAAAGAAAAACACCCAGTATAATAACCGCAAGTAATCGATGGGCTTTGATAGTGAAAGACGTTGCTTGAATTTAGGAGCTAAGTCTAAACGGGGAACGTCGGTGTTGCGATCGCTCATTTTACATCCTCCACATATCGCGCATAATTTTGATAGCACAACTTCATCAGTCGTCGTGGATGACCGCCACTTTCTTTTACTAGCTGACTTGTTTCCTCTTCAGTAAAACACACCGAAGTCATCGCAAGACGAGCTTGAATAAAAGCACGGGCAGTTGCTTCATTCCAAGGTTTAATATAAAGGTCTTGAAAAATATTCTCAGGGGGAGAATTTGTTATGTCATCCTGACAGTCATTAAAGAGTCGCTTGAGGGGCTCGCTAGCAGCTACTATCATTTTAACAGACGCGTTTGACCCCTCAGCTAAAAATCGCAAGTGTTCTCTCAATTCAAGGCTAAAACCTTCCCTAGCCATCTTTCCGTAATTATCTATAGCCAGCAGCACTCTACGCTTTTTCAAAGCACGATTCAGCATAGTTGGAGAGCTTTCAAATATGCCAACTTCTTCGCACAAAGCTGTATAGAATTCATCTTCGTCGCGAATTCCATTGAGGTCTAAGTAAATTGGCTGCCGTGGCGATAATAGGAAATTTTCAGCCTGTTGACAAATAGCCCATAGCAGAGAAGACTTCCCGATGCCTTCTTCTCCTATTAAAGCTACACTGACTTTGTTGTTAAGAACCTCGAAAACATCCCTTATTTCCCCTTTTCTGCCGAAAAACAGTTGCGGGTCGTCAACTTTACCAGTCTGAGGAATAAAAGGGTTAAAAGAAATAGCAGGGGTGCGATAGCCTATACTTACTACACTCCTTTGACTTGACAGCCACTGTAAATACTTCGGTTTCAGCCAATCTAGAAATGCGGTATCTTTCACCGAACTACTTCTGTCGTTACAACCCGAAAAACCTTCGCGATTTTCTTGTGGACAGAAACGCTTATTGTATATCGTCCACATTTGCCGCCGAACATTCTCAGGGTCGATCAGAATGTCAGAATTTTCTTCTGCGATTCCTCCATCTGCAACCTCTTTATTGCTCTTGACTGTTTTTTCATCGGGAAACTTAGCCAGAAGAATAGCTGTCTCTGTCCGACTCAAGCCATAAAAAGTAACTATCTCTAATCTTAAAAAGCTTTGCCATAAGTTCACAGTCCCAGTCACCCCAACTTCTCCCATAACTTGGCGTCTCTCTTGCTGAGTTTACCATAACTAGCGCGTAACTAGAATGTTTTTCCGGTTTCTCAAAACATAGGAAAAAATTTTCCGGTTATTTTTATGATACCGGAAATAATTTTCTGGGACTTTTTTGAAAGTAGCTTATAAGCTGTTATTTAGTGGTAAGCATTCCACCGCAAACTTTGAAAAAGCCAGAAGATAAATATGACACAACTAATTGAGTACATCCAGACAGCTAAAGAATTTGCTGATACTTATGGCATAGCACATCTAGAGCGGTTGCTGGCATTAGCTGAAACTGTCCCCCATTCTGCAAAAACTCAATCATCGACTTTTAAAGTTATGTCTAATACAATTTTGGAGGAAGTGGAAATGGCTGGATTTCATCTTAACCCTTGGCTAAAGACTTTGATTCTAAGTAACAATGTTGAAGTAGTTCGAGATGCGATCGCTGTAGTTGAGGAAAATCGCCGCCGGGGAATAGTGCGGAACGACGAAGGGCTGTTAGTACAAGCTATCCGCAACCAATGGAAACCCCATATTTCAGCTTAAAAAAGTGCAAAAATTTGGGGAAAAACCCGGTTTCTTAGATTGTGCGATCGCCCAGAAACCGGGTTTTTGCCAGCATACTTCGTAACAGTGCAAATATTCAGGAAAAAACCCGGTTTCTTCGATCGTGCGAGTGGCCAGAAACCTCGGTTAGCCCGATAGTCCGCCAGGGGTTGAAACCCCTGTCTCATAGCAAAAGTCCTCTGAAGAGGACTAAAGAGTTTTTCATTTTTATCTCGGATTTTCAGTCGGTTTCAACCGACTTTCGCCCGACGCCAGGGGTTGAAACCCCTGGCGGTTGTGGGTGACACCACTTTACTTTATACTTCGTGTAAAATCCGACTATTCAAACGCTCATATTCATCCTCTAGCAGCCACATTTTAGCAGCTTCGTAATTGTCACTAGAAAAAATAACTTTATAATTTTGTGCCGGGTTGTGAATGCAAAATTTTCCTGAAATTTCCTTGACTAACATCAGGATATAAGGAGGAGATATCAGAGTATCCGCCCAGATTTCCGCAAACTCCCACTCAGTCTCTTGCTCTGATTGTTGACTAATTTTAGTAGCTTGTGCGGGGTCTTTTGCGAGGTATGACATGGTATTTCCCTGTAGTTTTTTTAATCTTTATTTCACCGTAATTTAGTGGTAGCCGAGTACCGTCTGCTTTCAGTATATAACCAATTGGTTCTGAAAAGTACAATCCATAGCGTTCATAATTGTCCTCTACATCGTCCTCTCCTGTGCGTTCCCCTCTTAGCTTAATTTCTGCGGCCACTCTTTCCATTGTTTCTCTATCATTAAAGAGATGGACGATTCCTTCGCTTTCAAATTCACTTTGGGCTTTTTGGGTTCCGGGGAGATGTTTATCAATGAGACTGGTTCGAGTTTCTAGAGTAATTTCACGGTCAATTCCACTCATAGCTCTATTCTATCTTAATTATATACCATTCATCGATGAATTTAGTTTAGTCTTGGAAGCACGGGTGGCCAAAAACCGGGTTTTTGCGACAGACTTGGTGACAGTGCAAAGATTTGGAAAAAACCCGGTTTATTTGATGGTGGGCGGGTGTAAAAACCTAATTTTGCGCTAATTCCGGCGGCCGCCCCATTAAACCGGTCATCAAGCGCAAGGCTAAAAACCTCACTGGGGGAATTGTCCGCAAACACCACAATCCAAAGCGGCGAAATGCTACAATTGGCAGCCAAGTATTAGAAAATAATCTGTCTAGAAAATCGGTAAATCCTAACACGATTAAATTCTCTTTTTTCCGCCAGTTGTGATACCGTTTCAATACTCGCAAATCGCCGATGTCTTCGCCTTTTTGGTGCGCTTGCTGCAAGATTTGGCCGATCGCCCCAGCGTCTCGAATGCCCATATTCAATCCCTGGCCGCCGACGGGATGGCAGCAGTGGGCGGCGTCGCCAATTAGTGCTAATCTGGGCAAAACGTAGCGATCGCTCTGCATTAACTGCACGGGAAACAAAAAGCGATCGCTTTCCAATTCCAAACGCCCCAACAGCCCGCCCGTGCGCTGTTCCAACAAAGTCAAAAACTCTTTTTCATCCATTTGTTGCAAAGCTTTAGCTTCCGCGTGAGGTGCTGTCCAAACTACTTGACAGCGGTTCCCCGGTAATGGTAAAACTCCCATCGGGCCGCTCGGCCAAAAGCGCTCAAAAGCGATATCATTGTGCGGTTTTTCTGCTTTAATAGTGATAGCAACGCAGGATTGCCAGTATTTCCACCCGCGAGTGCTGATGTTGGCTTCGGTGCGGATGCGCGATCGCGAACCGTCGGCGGCGACTAATAATTTGGTGCGAATTGTCCGAGTTTCGCCGTTTTGTTTGACTTCTATTTCGGCGCAATCGGTTAAATATTTTACCTCGACTACTTCCGCCGGACAAACCCAACTAAAATTCGGGTTTTTTGCCAAAGATTCTTGCAAAGCTGACAGCATGACTCCGTGCTCGCCAACGTAACCTAAAGCTGCTTTTGGTACGGGCAATTTGCCAGTATTTCCCAAATCCGGGCGGTGGAATTCGACCACACCGGGATAGTCGCCGTCGCAGAGGCTAATTTGCTCGAAGGTGGTGATTTGCGGCAAGATTTGCTGCCACACGCCGATACCTTCTAAGATCATTCCTGATAGCAAGGTAATTGCATAGGCTTGTTTTTTGGCTGCTGCGATTGCGGGGAGTTGGGTTTCAATTATTGCTATTTTCAATCCAGAATCTTTTAAGGCGCTGGCTAAGGTTGCCCCGACTATGCCCCCTCCGACGATGGCTATGTCAAAGTCGAGTGTCGGTGTTTGCGTCGAGGCTGTGGTTGGAGAAAGTTGGTTTACAGGCATTTTCAAGGGAATTTGTCAAGGTTAATTGGATTGTTACTTTTTTATTGTAAAGAATTATTTCGATTTAGGGCGATCGAGAAAGGGAGAGTACCGGCATTCGTGAAAATCCAGGTTTTCAGACTACGATATCCAAATGCAAGCCCAGGATGCACTCGCTACCTCAGAAACCCGGTTTCTTCCTATATTTCTCGTCACTCAACGCAAAACTCGTAGAAACCGGGTTTCTAGCCCCCCCGATGGATCAGCCCTGAAACTAATGACTAATGACTCATGACTAATGACTAATGACCGAAAGCATCCAGGATACCCGCCACGTGATTCATCCGTCCAGAAATAAAAAACCTGTATCCGAGAAACTTGCCCCTCGAATTTATCTCGCGCAAGTCAATGCTAAAATCTAAAATCTAAAATCTAAAATCTAAAATCTAAAATAGATTGACCATTTCCTTTGTGTTTTCGGTAGCCAGCGCTGATACTTCCTGGCAAATGGGAATCTCGATGACAAACTCTGCACCTTCCCCAGGCGTGGAAATACACCGCAATTTGCCTCGGTGTTTTTCAACTATAATCTGATAGCTGATTGACAGTCCCAAGCCTGTGCCTTTGCCGACTGGTTTAGTAGTAAAAAATGGGTCGAACAACTTGCCAATAACTTCTTGATTGATTCCCATCCCGTTGTCGGCAATCCGAATTGTTACTGTCTCGGAATTCGCACTGGTGCTAATCCGAATTCGGTTGTGGCGAGCATATATTTCTTTTGAAGAATGAGTGCTGTTGTACTCTTCGAGGGCGTCGATCGCATTTACTAAAAGATTCATAAATACTTGATTGAGCTGACCTACATAGCACTCTACTTTTGGAAAATTGCTGTATTCTTTGATAATCTCAATAGCGGGACGAAGTACATTAGCTTTGATCCGGTGCTGCAAAATTAGCAAAGTGCTTTCGATTCCTTCGTGAATATCTACTCGCTTCATCTGCGATTCGTCGAGTCGGGAAAAGTTGCGTAAGGATACAACTAAGTCGCGGATGCGATCGGCTCCAACTTTCATTGATTCCAAAATCTTCGTAAAGTCTTCCATTAAGTAATCAACTTCAATATCTTCGGCTGCTTCTACAATTTCTGGGACGGGATTTGGGTATTTCTCCTGGTAAAGATGGAGCAAACTGAGTAAGTCTGTGGCGTATTGGCTGGCGTGGGTAATGTTGCCGTAGATGAAGTTAATCGGATTGTTAATTTCGTGGGCGACGCCGGCGACTAGCTGGCCGAGAGAAGAGATTTTTTCGGTTTGGATTAGTTGAGTTTGAGCTTGGTGCAACTCGTGGACAGCTTTTTCGAGCTCGGCTGCTTGCACTCGATACTGTCCCTCCGACTGCTTGAGTGCTTCCAAAACTTGGACTCGATCGCTAATATCGGTGTGAGTTCCCACCCACTCGCGAACGCTGCCGTCGGCTGCCAAAAGGGGGACGGCCCGCACCCAGAAGTGTCTGTAGCTGCCGTCTGCAGCTCGCAAGCGGTGCTCGACTTCGTAGAGACTTTTTGTTTCTATGGCGCGCTTCCAAGCTTGTATTGTGCGATCGCGATCTTCTGGGTGCACTGATTTTATCCAGTAGTCCTTGTCTTCAGAACTCAAGCCCGTATAAGCTATCCAATCAGGCTGAGGCTTGTCGAAGATTCCGCTAGCGTTTGTCGTCCAAACCATCTGTGCGGTAGCCATGGCCAGGGATCGATATCTTTCCTCGCTCAGACGCACAGCTTCTTCGGCTTGGCGGCTGGCTGTCACGTCGCGCAAAATAGTTGTGAATATGATTTCGCCTGCCACTTCGAGTTTGGAAATAGAAGCTTCGGCGGGAAATTCCGTACCGTCTTGGCGGCGGGCGAAAATTTCTTTGCGGTGGCCCATTGTTCGGGCTTGTTTAACGCCTCCGCCGAAATTGCTGACGAGGTGACTGTGAGGGGTGGCAAAAGCTTCGGGCAACAGCAGGCTCAAGGATTGCCCGACCGCCTCAGCAGCAGTCCACCCAAAAATCCGTTCTGCACCTTGGTTGAACAGGATAATTTTTTGGTCAGCATCCACAGAAATAATCGCGTCCTCGGCAATTTCTAAAATGCCGGCGAAACGAGCTTGAGACAGTTGCAGCGCTTGTTCAGCTTGTTTGCGATCGCTGATGTCGCGGGCGATCGTCGAAATGTATGCGAGTTTGCCGCCCGGTGCGGAGTGGGAGATGAGGACTTGGCTGACGGGAAGTTCGAGTCCCGATGCTGACACGAAGGCTGTTTCTCCACTCCAAAAGCCCTCGGAAACAGCGGTGGCGATCGCTTGTTTCAAATTGCTGCGGGCTGAGGCTGCCGTGAATTCTGCAACTTTTCGCTTGGATATATCTTCGTTTTCGCCGATACCCACCATTTTTCTGCCGGCTTTGTTAATGTAAATGGCGCGTCCTTCGAGGTTGTAGATACCTACAAAATCCGGGGTTGCTTCCAGAATTGCTGCTAAACTTCTGTTAGCGATTTCGGCTTGTTTGCTCTCAGTAATATCCCGCGCGATGCTAACTATGCCGCTGATCTTTCCTAAGCCGTCCCGGTAAGCACTTTTTGTAGAAAGAAATATCCTCAAATTTCCTTTGACGGGCAGCTCTTCTTCGATCGCTTCCGTTGTTCCCGCTGCCATAATTGGGCGATCGGTTTTTATAATATTTTCCGCAATTTCCGGCGAAAACAACTCGCTGTCATCTCTGCCGATAATGTCGTCTACAGACTGGCCAATTATACTGGCTCCCGCAGCATTAAGCATTAGATAACGGCCCTGAATATCTTTGACAAATAGGGCTGCGGGCGTACTGTTGATTACTGTCATCAACAGATTGTAGTTTTTTTGAAGCGCCTGCTTTGTTGTTTGAGAGTCGAAAATTTGCTGTTGCAATTGCTCGTTGGTTATTTGCAGTTGGATAGTCCGTTTCTCAACTTGATTTTCTAAGTCTAATTTAGCTTTTCTCAGTCCCAGTTCCGCTCGATAGCGTTTCCGGTCTGCGCTGCAGAGAGTTTTGGCAGAATGCCAAATCAGAACTGTAAAAATAATCACGTTCAATACGCTTAACAGCGATATCCCTACCTCCGGCGTGTAGGCTTGTAACCGATCTCCCAATAGGATGAAATAACCGACTAAAGGTGGGATAATGATTGCCCGTGGCAACAAGCGCCGCGCCATGATGCCGCCCGCGCGATCGCTCGTCATTACTGCTATCAATCCTCGATCGGGACTGGCAAATAAAATGCCGCAGCTCAGCAACATAAATGCTGCGGATGTGTGCAAAGCCATCCCTGTATTATTGCCAATTTGGTAAAATAAAGCTTTGTCGTAGAAATAGCCTATCAAACCCGTAAATGCAATTAAAAATGCACAACAGCTTAAGATTTGAATCCGCAGGTATTTAGGCCGACGTTCTGACAGCAGCAGCAGCGCTGTTCCCAGCAATAAAAAAGCACCAGCAGTATTCGGTGCCATGCGTCCTGGTGTTCCGGTAATTGTCAATGTGTAACTTTCTTTAAATAGCAGTTGGTCCATGCCTAAGTCTAAATTAAAGCTATATTGAAGTAGGGTTAATAGGCTAATTAATATAATTAAAAATGAGGATAATAAAATCAATTTCTTATAATTTTTTTGAGGCTTTCTTGCTGTTAATTTGGTGCGCCTAGTCTGTTGGATGAATAGAGAAAACCCGCCCAAAATAAAGCATACCGCAGTATTGGCTTTCATGGTAACGAGTCCGGGCAGAATGCTTTTTAAGAGTTGCACATCGAATATCCAACCCAAAATGACTGTACAGCCGATCGCCATTACTGCAATACTCGCTTTTTTGCAAAAAGACTCGACTGCAGCCATTCGGGTTGAGGGCGTTTGCCGTTGTTGCGATCGTTCAAAAACTTCCAATTTCTCGCTCCCTCTAATTATTTGGTTTTTACGTATCAAAGGTAACAATAAACACTCTAGTGATATTGTTGCCTTAGATACAAAGCTGCTGAAGATTTGCTCAAAGCTGCTATGCATAAAATATGAATTATTTTACCTAACTTTAGATAGAGCGTCAAATGAAGGTGGAAGGCTCTTATGTAGAAGGCATTTGGGAGAATTGACTAATTTTTGTATGTGTAAATTTTAATAAAAAATTCCTTGTTCCTGGTTCGTTGTCCCTTCGATTTCGGAAATTGGCGCCCGATTCATCGGCAAGACGGAGTGTTTTTACTCAGTACATCGAGGGATAATGGTAGCGGATGAATCACTCTGCAACAAGATCGCTAGCATTGTCAATCGGCTGCTGTGGCTGTGGGAAATGCGATCGGCATAACAGATAAGACTCGGCGGTTGAAAACCGCTACTACATAAACTTTCGTCCCAGCAGAGAGGGACTAACCTGTGGAGCATTTAAACCACTAACGAAACCTGTAGGGTGCGTCGGCTCGATCGCTTCCACCGGCAAGGGAAACGCGGAGGCCCTCCTGCACCATACAATACTATTTTAAACGCTCCACAGCTTAACTGTTAACTGTTAATTCTTAATCTTGTTCACATAACCCCACAAACTGTAATCGCGACTCAGCCAACCCCGGAAAAAAGCCATTTGAGTCGGGTCTTCTTGTACCCGTTTGTAGCGGTAAATAATTCGTTCGTTAATCATTTGCAACGCGGTATTTCTATTATTCGCTCCTTTTAGCGCTTCCTTGGTGCGGGCATCAAAAACTCCCGTTTGCGGCAATCCTAATGCTTGCTGAAGAAAGGTAATAGAGTTATTAATACCGAAATTAACGGCAGTGTCAAACATGACGATCGCCAAAGCCGGCTGCATCGTGCCCGATAGGCTCGAATCCCAGTAATATTTATAAATTTCTAGGAGCTCTGCTTCCGACATCTGCGTCACGTCGAGGGGCGGAAGCCCACGACTGTAGCGGTAGGCGTTGTATTCCGTTTGCAAGACGCCCCGATAAGTTCTGCCGCCCTTATCGGCTGGGTGATTGCTGAATCCGCCCTCAAAATATAGGGTGAAATAAAGAGCAGTTTGAAATAATTTCTGCCGAAAGCTGGCTGTCTGCTGCTGCTGGGCGAAAGTCTTTTGGGCAAAGGGTAAGGGGATTGCTAAGGTTAACAAGAGTATCCCCAGCAGGAGGTTTGGTTTCCACTTGATGTTATGTTGGCGCTGTGTCGCTTGCTTGTCGCTCATAAATTCTCTGTGACGATCGCCCGTAGTTCCGCTAAAACTGCTACTCTGCAAAATAATATAGATTCAACCTTTAACTTGATAGCACAGATAGGCCGCCAAATGAATTCCGATTTTAGCAACCAATCCGAAACACCCCAATTTGAAGATGCTGCATCCCTGACAGTCGCTGCTGAAACCTATTACTCTCAAGGCAATTTAGCAGCAGCCGTCGCTGCTTGTCGCCGTGCTCTGGAATTGCAACCGGATTGGGCGGCGGCTTACGTGACAATGGGCAATGTGCAGCAAGCAAGCGGCCAAATTGAGGAAGCGATGCGGTTTTATTCCGAGGCGATCGCTCTGAATCCCGATTTTGCTGAGGCTTATGCTAATTTGGGCAGTATGCTCTACAAACAAGGACATTTGGTGGAGGCGGTTGTCAATTATGAAAAGGCGATCGAACTTAAACCGAATTTGGCTGCTGCTTACTGGAATTTGGCAGGGGCACTGAAGCAGCAGGGGCAGCAGGATGCAGCGGTAGCCTACGAGCAAAAAGCTCTCGAACTCAATCCCCACCTTGCTCAGGTAGATTTTCACTTAAATTTAGGAGATACATTAGCGCGGCAAGGGAAATTAGATGAGGCGGTGGCTGCATGGAAGCAGGCGATCGCATTTAAACCCGATTTAGCCGAAGCATACTGTCAAATTGGCCAAGTTTTGCGCCACCAGGGCAAATTTAAAGAGGCAATACCCAACCTTCAAAAAGCCCTAGAAATTAAACCGGATTTTATTTCTGCCCACCAACATTTGTGCGGCATCCTCAGAGATACTAGCGATTTAGCTGCCGCGCGGCAAGCCGTGCACCACTACAGCCAAATGTGTGCCGAAACAGATCCAATTATGACCGCGATTTACTTCATCAGCACCTATCAAGTGTCGGGATTAAATCAAATTGCGGGCGATCGATTTTTAGAGCTAGAGTCGTACTTGCAGCAAAACTTAGAAACCGCTAGCCCGGTGGAAATTAAATCGCTTTATGCAAACTTGTTATTCAGCACGCCCTATTTGCGAGATGACTTGGCGGCCAACTCAAAACTTTACAGATTAATTGCTCAAAAGTATATCGACCAATGTATTAAACCTAATTTTTCTCAACCCGCAAATTACAGTTTCAAACCAACGGTTCCATCCAGCCAGTTAAAAATCGGCTTTTTGTCCAATCACTTCAGCCGCCATTCTGTAGGTTGGTGCAGCGCTGACATCATTCGCGAATTGTCCGATATCACGCCGAATGTGTATTTGTACGCTTCCGAAAGAATTATTCCTGACGATCGCACTCAGCAATTTGAAAGTTTTGGCAAACTGACTTTTCCCACAACCTACCCGAACGGAATTGCAAACTCTGCCGAAATTATCGACCAAATTCAGCAAGATGAATTGGACGTTTTAGTTGATTTAGATTCTCTCAGCGTACCAGTTCACGCTGATATTCTCTACCAAAAACCCGCACCAGTTTGTGTTTCTTGGCTGGGATTTGACGCCCCTTACATATCGCCGGAAAATTACTTTCTTACAGACAGGCACTCGCACCCTGCAGACAGGGAAAAATATTATGACGAGCAGCTAATTAGGATGCCTGATTCCTTTGTAGCGGTGTCGGGTTTTCAGAGATATGGAGTCGATCCCGTTGCATTGAGAAGATCGCATCGGATCGGTTTGGATCAGATAGTTTACCTGTGCGTGGCTCCCGGCAGAAAATTTAATCGCGAGTTGGTAAAAGCACAAATTGCCATTCTCAAAGAAGTGCCGAACAGTATCTTAATTCACAAAGCTTTAGGCGATGCTGCGGTGTTTGAGGCTGCATATCACCAAGCTTGCGAAGCTGAGAAAGTGAGCAAGCACCGAATTAAGTTTTTGCCGAGGTTTGCTACTGAGGAAGAACACAGAATTATCTATTTGCTGGCAGATGTGTTGTTAGATTCTTATCCTTACAACGGAGGAACTCAAACTTTAGAGGCTTTGTGGTCTAATTTGCCGGTGGTGACTCGCACAGGAGAGCAATTTTTGTCGAGAATGGGTTATTCGTTTTTGCAGACTTTGGGAATTGAAACAGGTGTGGCTTTGTCTTTGTCGGAATATGTGGAAGTTGGTGTAAAATTGGGTAAAGAGCGTGAATTGAGAAATGCCATTAAATCACAGTTGGTGAAATCTAAAGATCCAGCCAATTTGTCGCCGCTGTGGAATCCGAAAAAGTTTGCGGGTGATATGTATGCGGTCTTGGAAAAATTATGTAAAATAGGATAACGCGCTAATTATAGGATAAGGTGCGTCAGGCCAAACAATCCGCAATGTGAGAAAACATCATAAGGAATGAGAATTAAATAACTTCCACAAGTTTGTGGGATGGGCCTGAAAGCCCGTCATGAGTGGACGGGCGGGACGCCCATCCCACAATAACAATTAAAATTATAAGTTATTTAATTCGCGATCCTAACCTGACGCACCCTAAAATGACTAATCTAAAGTCTAAAATCTGAAATCTAAAATGGTATGACTTCAACACTGCCAACTATTAAGTTTTTAAAACAGCCGACTTCGGAAGCTTGGGTGGAACAGGCGATCGCCCATTTGGATACAATCTTATTAGACCATTCTCACTGCGAGCGGAAAGCGGCGGGAGTAGCGTTAAATTTAATGTTTCGCTACCCAGCAAAGGAAAAATTGGTGAGGATGCTAACGGGGATCGCCCGCGAAGAATTAGAGCATTTCGAGCAAGTCAACCAGCGGTTAGAACAGCGCAGCATTGCTTTGGGCCCTTTGGCTGCACCTCCCTATGGTGCCGGTTTGTCCGCCCAAATTCGCAAGCAGGAACCGGAGAGACTTTTGGATTCTTTGTTGGTTTCTGGTTTGATAGAAGCGCGCAGTCACGAACGGTTGGGGCTGCTGGGCGATCGCTGTCCCGACGCCCAATTAGCTAAGTTTTACCGCAGTTTGATGGCTTCGGAGGCGCGCCATTACGGGGTATATTGGATTTTAGCAACAACTTATTTCGATCGGGATATTGTGATGCAGAGGTTGGAGGAATTATCATTAGTAGAGAGCGAGTTGCTCGCAAGTCTTCATCCCGAACCGAGAATTCACAGTTAAAAGCTAGGTGCATTTAAAAACTGTAAAACACAAAAAATGAGTAAGTTTACAGTTGCTAAAGTCAAAAAATAAATATACGTTGCAATAACCAATGAAAACCCAACATCTGGATTTTTTAATTCGTTCATGGGAAACCCGCGATCGCGCTGAGGCGTTCTATTTAATTAGGGATGTTTTAGCAGAGTACGGTTTAAAATGCGAACCTCACGGGGCAGATCGAGATGTCTATGATGTAGAACTACATTATCATAATCAAGGTGGCGAATTTTGGGTAGTTGAGCGGCAGGATAAAATAGTCGGTACGGCGGCTTACTATCCGATTGAGCGCGGAAATAATGCTGTGGAAATTCGCAAAATGTATATTTTGCCAGCAGCAAGAGGACAGGGTTTGGGTAAATTTTTACTGCAAGAATTGGAAAGTAAAATTATCGCTCGCGGCTTTGATGAAATCTGGATAGAAACTGCTAGCATTCTCAAAGAAGCTGTAAAAATGTACGAAAATAGTGGATATCTACCGACAACTGGTGTGGAGACGCCAAGGTGCGATCGGGTTTACGTAAAATATCTAGGTTAGAAGCAAAGTCTAAGAAACCGGGTTTCTGAGAAAATGTCGGTTGGGTGGCAAAATATCTCGGAAGAAACCCGGTTTCTGGGAATTTTGCATTGGGTTTTAATTTATTTTTTGCTGCAGAGGAATCTCGATCGCAAATTCGGAACCTTCTCCCACTACAGAATTGCAAGAAAGCTTGCCGCCGTGTTTTTCTACTATAATAGAGTGCGAAATAGCCAATCCTAAGCCAGTTCCTTTGCCAATGGGTTTAGTAGTGAAAAACGGGTCAAACAAGCGCTTTTGCACATCTTCGCTCATCCCAGGGCCGCTGTCAGCTATCCAGATGGCAACGCTGTTATTGTCGGTTACTTGGGTGCGAATCGTAATTGCGAGATTTTTGTCGGTGCGATCGGATTTCTTCATCTCCATTTCCAATGCGTCTAGCGCATTGCTCAACAAATTCATAAATACTTGATTTAACTGACCGGGATAACATTCAACTAAAGGCAAATTACCGTATTCTTTAATCACATTAATTGTCGGGTAATCGGCTTTATGTTTCAGGCGGTTTTGCAAAATCAGCAGTGTGCTTTCAATGCCTTCGTGAATGTCAACTTGTTTCTTTTCGGCTTCGTCAAGTCTTGAAAAAGTTCGCAGGCTCAAAACTATGTCGCGGATGCGATCGGCTCCGACTTTCATAGATGCTAAAATTTTAGGTAAATCTTCAATGAGATAATCAATTTCTAAGTCATCCCTTGCATCTACAATTCTTGCGCTAGGCTGCGGGTATTCTTTCTGGTAAAGTCGCAGCATTTTTAGCAAGTTTTGAGTATATTCGCTGGTGTAGCTGAGATTGCCATAGATAAAATTAACCGGGTTGTTAATTTCGTGGGCGACACCTGCTACTAACTGTCCCAAACTCGACATTTTTTCACTTTGAATTAATTGAGTTTGGGTGCGTTGGAGTTCGCGCAAAGTTTCTTCTAGCTGTTGAGTTTGAGCTTGAGCTAGTCGGGCAGCTTGGCGGGTTTGGGTGTAAAGTTCAGCGTGGTCGATCGCGATCGCAATTTGAGCGACTACCGCTTGCATCAGTTCGACTTCCGATTCGCTCCAATTTCGCATGGAGATAGCCTGATAGCAGGTAATCACCCCAATATCGCCTGCTGCAGTATGAATTGGCAGCGACAGCACAGAGTTAAAATTTGAAGCCTGGAAAACTTCGCGCAATTCTACATCTTCAAAAGTGCTGACATCATCAATTCGCAGAATTTCTCGCCGCAAAATCTGTCGCACTGCGAGACTAGATTTGTCCTCTACAGGATAAGTGCCAAGCATACTTGGCAAATCTGCATTCTTCGCTTCGTAAGTTACTTCCCAAACCGGAGGATTGGTGTTGGGGCGATACCAAGTGAAGATGCACCAATCTAGGTGCATCAGATTGCGAATTTCTTCAACTGCGGTTGCTACAATTGTGTCTAAATCTAAAGAAGTGCGGATTTGGTTGGCAATTTGATTGAGCAGTAATTCTCGCTGAGCTTGCTGTCTGAGGGCTTGTTCCGATCGCACTAAAGTTTCTTCTGCAAGTTTGCGATCGGTTAAATCTTGGATCACTACTTGGATAATTTTTTCATTTCCCACCTCGATGACTGTCAGCACCACTTCTGCGGGAAAATCAGTACCGTCTAAGCGCTGGTGAACCCAATCAAAACGGTGCTTTCCCCGCTCAAAGGCGATCGCGATCATTTCGTGGGCCAAGCTCAAAGAATCTCTGCCGTTGGGTTGAAAAGGAGGCGAGAGTGTGCCAGGGTTTTGGCCGTACAACTCTTGCGGGGTAGTGCAGCCAAATAGTTTTAGGGTGGCTGTGTTGGCATCGGTGATGGCATTGTCACATAACATAAAAACAGGCAAACTGGTTAATTCGTAGAGCGATCGAAATTTGGCTTCCGACTGCTGCAATGCGGCTTCTGTTTGCTTGCGATCGGTAATGTCGGCAACCATTGCCAAAGCGCCCATATAGCGTCCCTGTTTATCTACCAAGGAATTAGTAGAAACCATCGCCCACAAGTCCCTGCCGTCTCGGCTACGGAACTTAAAATCGAGCTGTTCGCGAATTCCTTCACGGCGGCGTTCGAGGCTGATTTGTGCGATCGCGATGCCTTCTGCATCCATGAAAGCAAATAGCGACTTTCCGATCATTTCCTCTGGAGTGCAGCCGAGCATATTAGCCATTTTTTGGTTAACAAAAGTAGTTTTACCCTCCGTATCTATCATCCAAATTCCTTCGTCTGCTGTCTCGACAATGCACCTGTATTTTTCCTCGCTTTCTCTGAGCGCTTCTTCTGCTAACTGGCGAGCCGTAATATTTTGAGTCATTAGCAATCCGCCGATAATTTCTTGCCGTTCGTTTCTGACTGGCAAAGTATAACCGACGTAGACGCGATCGCTGTAAATAAATTCTGTAACAACTGTTTCTCCTGCCAGTGCCGCCCGATAATTTGGCTCGACAGCAGCGCAAAAATCTGGCTCGAATACTTCCCAGATTGTCTTGCCTTCCATCAATTCTTTTGCAAGTCCCACGGCGGCTAATTCTGTACCTTCTACCAGCGTGTAGCGCATTTCTGGATCGAACAACATCACCGCACCATTAGGAATGTTGCTTGCCATAGTGCGGTAAAGCTGTTCGCTTTTTTGCAGCGCAGCTTCTGCTTGTTTGCGATCGCTAATGTCAACTACAACTGCACCGATGCCGATCGCCTCGCCATCTTTGTCTAGCAAGGGAAAATAAGAGCCTGTTAGGTGTCGGACAAACCCAGGCTTTCTGGGGTTGTCACCACTCATCTCTATGTTAATTAATGGTTGTTTTGTCCTCAAAATTTTTTCGTACAAAGGCTCTATTATGGGAGCGATATTTGGCAATATTTCGCGTACAGTCTTGCCGATGTGAGCTGCTGGACTCAGGCAATTTATTTCTGCTAAAAATTGATTAATTTGCACGTAGCGCAACTGCGAGTCCAAAATACAAAGTCCCGCCGGAGCCTCCTTTAAAAACGCATCAAATAGTCCTTGTCTTTGTGCTAATTCTTGTTCTAAAGCTTTGCAAACGCTGAGATCGGTTAAAGATCCCATCATCCCCACAACTTCTCCCATTTTGTCTTTCAATAGCGAGAGCATCAGGTGCGAGTAAAATTTTTCTCCAGATTTACGGCGTGTTATAACTTCTATTTCATGCTCGCCTTTTTCTTGTAGCGGTTTGATGACTTGCTGTAACAAAAATTCGTGTTCTTCTGGCGGGTAAATTAGAGAAATGTGCTGTCCGATAGCCTCAGTTGCTTCATAGCCGTATAACTTTTGGCAGGCTTGATTCCACATGGTGATCGAGCCGTCCATATCTGTAGAAATTACCGCCTCGTGAATTTGGTCGATAATTTGACTTTGGAGACGCAATTTTTCTTGAGTTTGCTCCAGTTCGGCGATTTTTTCTTCGAGTAGTTTCTGAGTTTTTTCCAGTTCCGCAGTCTGCTTTGTCAGCAATTTTTCTAGATGTGAATTGCTGTGTGGCGACGCTGATTCTAGGGGAGCGCTATTTTGATCCCGATTATTAAAGATTTCTTCAACACTTAGCCAAATCGCGGACAGTCCCTCTGTTTCAATTGCCCGCTCGGAAACTCGCACGGGTACGAGATGCTGGTTTTTATGTTTGTATGCTGCTTCGCACAGGTGCGTGTGGCTATTTTTTGCTTGACATTCTAGATATTTTTCTGGGCCCGCGCACTGTGTTTGCTGAATTTCCCAGTAGTTGAGGTGGAGAGTTTCTGCAACTGTGCGGCCGATAATACTTGCAAAAGCTGGATTTACGTCGAGAAAAGTCCCGTCCGTCCGGCACAATGCCAGCCCTATCGGGCACAGTTCTAACAATTGGCAACGGGAGCGATTGCGCTTGGCTTTTCCTAACTGGCTTTGCATCTGACCTAGCTGGACTTGGTTTATTTAATTATATCTTTATTATCTTGTTTATTGCTGTGAGTTTTATCCTTAATTAAAAAAGAGGGAAGAAGGAAGTTCGGCAACGATCCCTCTACGGGATTTAACAAATGTAACGGATAGATGCTGAGCTTGGAGGGAAGAAGGAAGAGATTGGAGGTTCGAGGTTCGAGGGAAGTTCGGCAACGATCGCGCGATCGGGATTTAACGGATGGATGTTGAGGAAAAAGACAAGATGGGGAAACAAAAGTGAGTAATAATCACCGGGGAGGAGGAAAGAGGGAATGAGAAGAAACCCGAAAAATCACAAAAGAAGAAGTACAAAACTGGTACAAAGACCATTTATTTATACATGGTATCTTCCCTCCAACCTTCTTCCTTCTTCCCTCTTCCGACGGACATCCATTACATCCGTGACATCCGTGACATCCGTCGAGCGAATCCGTTGCCGAACTTCCTTCAATTAATCGCGGGCAATACCTTCGGATCGAGCGGCCAACTGTACTGCACCGGCGACAGCAATGGCAACTCTTTCGTCAAAAACCGAGGGTATAATGTGCTCTTTGTCAAGCTGAGAAGGACTGACTAAAGAGGCGATCGCATAAGCTGCTTCCAAGTACATAGTGGGCGTAATCGTGGTCGCTTTGCAGTCCAAAGCGCCTCGAAATATCCCCGGAAATGCCAAAACATTGTTAATTTGATTCGGGTAATCGCTGCGTCCGGTTGCTACGATCGCCGCATCTTCCATAATTAATTCTGGCTGAATTTCGGGAATGGGATTTGCCATTGCAAAAACAATGGGATTTTCGGCCATCGAACGCACCATCGATCGGGTGACTACGCCGGGGGCGCTGACGCCTAAAAATACATCGGCACCGGCGATCGCATCTTCCAAAGTACCGCTCGAAGCCACGGCAAATTCTAGTTTTTCTGGGTTCATATCCGTGCGGTCTTCGGAGAGGACGCCTTTGGAGTCGCACATGATGATGTTTTGGGCACCTGCTTTACGCAGCAAGCGGGCGATCGCGACTCCGGCCGCACCGGCTCCGTTAATCACGATACACACTTCTGAGATGGTTTTTTTGACGATTTTCAAGGCATTAATTAATGCTGCCAAACTAACAATCGCAGTGCCGTGCTGGTCGTCGTGAAAAATCGGAATATCTAAGGTTTCCCGCAATCTTGCTTCGATTTCAAAGCAGCGGGGAGAAGAAATATCTTCGAGATTAACGCCGCCAAAAACCGGGGCGATATTCTGCACTGTGCGAATAATTTCCTCAGTATCTTGGGTATTCAAACAGATAGGAAAGGCGTCAATACCTGCAAATTCTTTAAATAGCATGGCTTTGCCTTCCATAACTGGCAGTGCGGCGGCAGGGCCGAGGTTTCCCAGTCCCAAAACTGCGCTACCGTCGGTAACAATGGCAACAGTATTTTGTTTGATTGTGAGGTTATAAACTTGTTGCGGGTCATTGGCGATCGCCGTGCAGATGCGGCCCACTCCTGGAGTGTATGCCATAGCTAAATCCGACTGGCGTTTGAGGGAAATTTTGCTAACTACGCTGATTTTTCCGCCGCGGTGCAAGTTGAAAGTGCGATCGTACACGTCGATCACTCTGATATCTGGCAGTGCTTTCACTGCTTGCACTATTTCTTCGTTATGCTCGAGGCTGTAAGCATCGACGGTGATATCGCGAACGGTAGTGGCGCGGGTTTGCTCGATCAAGTCGATTTGGCCGAAGTTGCCGCCGACAGATGCGATCGCGCTGGTGACTCTTGCGAGCATTCCCGGCTGGTTCGGCAGAGCAACCCGAATTGTTAAACTAAAGCTGGGATTGGGTGTCAGTTTTACCATGATGTCTTGATTTCAGATTTGAGAATTTCAATCTTAGATTTTATCGCCAATGTTAGGCATAAAATTTAATAATTCAAATTTTCAACTGAAATTTTTAACAAATTCTATGAGCCTGTGGTGCGATCGCTCTGCACTGCCAGGGGTGTGGCTGGAAAACTAATCTTTTTTTGAGTAAATCTGTGCTCTGTTTCTAGCTTGTTACCAGGAATTTCTTCATGTGGTACCCGCCACGTGATTTATCCGTGGAATCAATCCAAAATCTAAAATCAAAAATCCTTGCGTCCCCCGCATTTATCTCGCGCAAGTCAACCTAAAATCTAAAATCTAAAATCTAAAATTGATTGACTCTCCCACAAATAGCCTATTTTTTGTCAATTTCCCCGCGAACCGCGAATATGAAGCGCGGATGTAAAAACCTGGTTTATGAGGTCAATCGATTTTAGATTTTAGATTTTAGATTTTAGATTAAAGAATTGAAGCATTGACCCCAGGGATAAATTCGGGGACTTCTTTATCGGATACAGGTTTTTTATTTCGGGACGGATGAATCCGGGGGCTTGTATCCGGGATGCTTTCGGTCAACCTGCGGAACTATTATCTATTTTTGAGAATATTTCTGCTTATTCTGAACATCAGCAGATATTTCGCAAAAATCTATTTTCTAGCGATACCGCCTAATTCCTGCTGCTGTCTTTTGAAGCGAGACACCCAGGAGAGTTGATGCGGCTTTTTGGTGGCCTTTATGGGGAATGTAAAAAGTAGATGCACGGCTGTTTGAGCCGGCAGGTAAAAATCTGAGCGACTGACAAGCGGGTCTTTGATATATATTTTGTCTGGTTTAACACTTGCCAAAGATTGCGACTGCAACCTTGCAAACGCTCTAAATTACCTGCACGCTTTGCCCGATAATTCCAGGGAGTGTAACTAACAGACAATCTACCCCGCGCCGACACAGGCACAGCTTGGGCCGAACCCTGTTGAGTAGGTGGTTGCTAACTGTCAATTTTACCGATCGGCTGCAGCATCGGCCCATATAATTGTAAAGAATTTGCAAGCCAGACAATCTGGGGGAACTTTTTCTAAGTCTTGCATATCTACCGGTTGCTCTGCTTCGCTGCCGGGGGGAACTATGCACAGAGCAACTTGTCCGACTCCAGCCATGAGTTCGGCAACTCGCTCCAAAATACTGTCGATTTTTTCCATTAGTTGCTCTGCTGCATCGAGACTTGGCGCGATGATGAAAAAGGTTTTGACTCCATCGGGACAAGGAGCGAAGCCAAGGGTACACTCTCGTAATAGTGCTTGGGTGGAGAGACTGAAACCGTCGTAGAATCGAGCGATTACTGCTTGATAAAAGGCGATTGTCAGAGAGCGATCGCCAAAAATAGGTTGAGGTAACATAACTACTTCCTTTCGTAGGATTTTTGGGAGCATTGAAAAAATTTTAACATACCTTAATGTAAGCGATTTAACAAAATTATCTAGCGATCGAGATCATGGACTTGATGTGACATTTTTTAATTTGTGTAGCGATCGCAACTGTGATAAAATGTACTCTGTGCTATCACGGCCAGTGATTTTGATTGCATCAGCAGCTCAAAGCTAAGTACAAAATTTCCTACTAGGTGGGGAGAGGCCGAGAGGGCCAGAGGGAGAGAACCAGAGGGAAATTACCTAAGTAGTAAGAGTATTATTGGCAAAAAGTGCTTAATCTAGAGTTTAAAATAAACATCCAATCAAAATATTCAAGATGAACTCGATCGCCCAACAGTTAAAAGCAAAATTTGAAAAAGCATTCACCGCTGCATTCGGCGAAAGTTATGCAGGTGCAGATCCGATGCTAGCCGCCGCCAGCAATCCCAACTTTGGGGACTTTCAGTGCAACGCGGCGATGAGTTTGGGGAAAAAGTTAGGAAAGCCCCCACGGGCGATCGCCTCGACAATTATCGAAAACCTAGATATTACTGACATCTGCGAAACCCCAGAAATCGCCGGGCCCGGTTTTATCAATTTGAAGCTGAAACCGGCTTATTTGGAAGCGCAAATTAGTGCGTTAGCGAAGCCCTCGAAGAGGATCGCCGCCGACTCGCGTTTGGGGATTGAACCGACGAAAACGCCTCAGACAATCGCGATCGACTTTTCCAGTCCGAATATAGCCAAAGAAATGCACGTCGGACACTTGCGATCGACAATCATCGGAGATGCGATCGCCCGCATCCTCGAATTTCAAGGCCACGACGTAATCAGAATCAACCACATCGGCGACTGGGGCACCCAATTCGGAATGCTGATCGCATACTTGCGCGAAGTTCACCCCGAAGCCCTCACAACCGCTGACGCCCTAGACTTAGGAGATTTAGTCGCATTTTACCGCCAAGCAAAACAGCGCTTTGACACAGACGAAACCTTCAAAGAAACCGCCCGCCAAGAAGTAGTAAAACTGCAAGCAGGCGCCGAAGACACCCGCCGCGCTTGGAAATTGCTGTGCGATCAATCCCGCCGCGAATTCCAAGTAATATACGACTTGCTCGATATCAAATTAACCGAACGCGGCGAATCGTTTTACAATCCTCTATTGCCCGCTGTAGTCGAAGATTTAACCAATCTAGGTTTGGTAGTAGAAAGTGACGGCGCGAAATGCGTTTTTGTAGACGGTTTCACCAACAAAGAAGGTGAACCACTGCCGCTAATTGTCCAAAAAACAGACGGCGGCTACAATTACGCCACAACAGATTTAGCAGCAGTTCGCTACCGCATCCAAAAAGACAATGCAAAGCGCTTAATTTACGTCACAGATTCAGGACAAGCAAACCATTTTGCCCAAGTATTTGCAGTAGCGAGAAAAGCCGGTTGGATTCCTGAAGATGTCGAGATTGTCCACGTTCCCTTCGGCTTGGTATTAGGAGAAGATGGCAAAAGAGCCAAAACTCGTTCTGGGGAGACAGTACGATTGCGAGATTTGCTCGATGAAGCAATTGTCCGCGCCACCAAAGATTTGGAAGACAGATTAGTCACAGAAGAAAGACAGGAAACTAAAGAGTTTATAGCTAACGTAGGTCGCGTAGTTGGTTTGAGTGCAGTTAAGTATGCAGATTTGAGTCAAAACCGCGCCAGCAACTATGTATTTAGTTACGACAAAATGCTCGCATTGCAAGGAAATACCGCTCCTTATATGCTGTATGCTTACGCGCGCGTGCAGGGAATTCGCCGCAAAGGTGAGATTGATTTCGAGAATTTAGATGCTGGTGCAAAAGTAATTTTGCAGTCTGATGCAGAGTTGGTTTTAGCCAAACATTTATTGCAGTTTAGTGAAGTAATAAATGCGGTTGAGGGCGATTTGTTGCCGAATCGAATTTGTCAGTATTTGTTTGAATTGAGCCAAAAGTTTAATCAATTTTTTGAACAGTGTCCGGTTTTGAAAGCTGAGGAACCGTTGCGGACTTCGCGGTTGATTTTGTGCGATTTGACTGCAAGAACTTTGAAGTTGGGTTTGGAGTTGTTGGGGATTAAGGTATTGGAAAGAATGTAAGCGGTAAGGGGTGCGGGGCGCGCACCCTACATTATTTAGTTGCGGTGCTCCGTGCGCTACATTATTTAGTTGCGGTGCGCCGAAGCGCACCCTACATATTTAATTCGCTAGCCCATTTCTCCAATTAAGTTTAGCGCATTATTTCCAACTTTCTAAGATGTCTTGAAACATCTTTTTAGCCATCGGGTGATCGTTGCGATATCTCACAAAAATTTCCAAGTTGCGCGCAGATTTTAGTTAAGTTTAATATTTTTTAAACACAACTATTGCATCGGTAACAAACTTATAGTAAATTTACAATTTATCGGGGAATGCACAGCCATTACCTATTAAGGCATCCTCGATAAAAATTAAAAACATGAACGAAACAAAAGTTTTCGGAATGCCAGCAGAAAAAGGCCGCTGGTTGTTCGTTCCGCTGGGAATCACGGTCTTGCTTTGTCTGGGTACAGTTTATTCTTGGAGTATCTTTAGAAAGCCGCTAGAAAAGCAGCTCGATATCGGTGCAACGGATAGTTTATTGCCGTTTACCGTATTGTTAGTAGTTTTTGCCGTACTGATGCCAATTACCGGCTTTTTTATCGATCGCTACGGTTCTCGCACCGTGACCGCAGTCGGCGGCGTCGTGACGGGAATCGGCTATATTTTATCGGCATTTGCACCTAATATTACTGTCCTGGTACTCACCTATGGAGTTATCGCCGGTGCCGGGGTGGGAATTGCTTACGGCGTACCGCTAGCAGTAGCAGCCAAGTGGTTTCCCGATAAAAAAGGATTGGCAGTTGGGCTAACAGTAATTGGGTTTGGTTTGTCGCCTTTAATTACCGCACCGATTGCCAAATATTTAATCGATACCTATCAAATAGCGCAAACATTTCTGATTTTAGGCATCGCTTTTACCGTCATTATTTTGGCAATTTCGACCGTTTTGAAAATGCCGCCAACTGGATGGACGCCTGCGGGATTTGCGGCCGCCCGATCGCGAACAGCGGTAAATAGCCAGAGCGCACCGATGATGAAATCTCCCGCATTTTACGGGCTGTGGGTGTGCTACACCATTGGCACGCTGGTGGGATTGGGCGCGATCGGAATTTCTTCTTCCGTGGCGCAGGAAATTATTAAATTAGACGCGGGAACGGCTGCGGCAACGGTTTCTCTGTTTGCCATATTTAACGGTATGGGGCGTCCGATGTTTGGTTGGATAACCGATCGATTTAAGCCAAAATATGCCGCGATAGCCAACTACATTCTCATCTTAATCGCATCGATTATGATGACTCAGGCGGGCGTTGGACAAGTCGCAACTTATATCATTGCGTTTTGTTTGTTCTGGCTGTCGTTAGGAGGATGGCTGGCGATCGCGCCCACGGCAACTTTAACTTTATTCGACCCCACAGACTACGCGAAAAACTACGGCATTGTGTATACAGCCTACGGAGTTGGAGCGTTTTTCGGTACAATTGCTGCGGGGAAAATTCGCGATACTTTTGGCAGCTATACCAACGCTTTTTACATTACGGCAATTCTTGCGGTTGTTGGCATCATCACCGCCGTGTTTGCGCTGAAGGGAGGGGTTAAAATTGCAGCCGAAGCCGATGTTTCTTAATCGGGACTTGCACACCCCCGATCGCAGAAACCGGGTTTTTTAGGAAAATATGGGATTTGAGCCGTGAAGATCGGTGAACAACCCAGTTTCTCGGCTTTTCCAATTTTCTAAAATATCTTTAAACATCTTTACAGCAATTTGGCGATCGTTATCTCTCACAAATATATCGTAATTGGGGCTTGAGTTAATTTCAATCAACCAATATGCTCCTTTTGTATCTAGCGCGATGTCAAACCCAGCATAATTAATCGCAATTTCTGCAAAAACAGGTTTAACAAAATCTTCAATCTCCGACATGAGATTGGGGTTAATTATATGTTTAGCTTTTGCACCTTCCCAGTGCAGCGGGCTTAAATTGCCCGCAAATTTAGCCTGAGATTTGTCTTTCTCGTACAGCAAAACTAGCTTTTCTTTGCAGAATACAGCCCGATATTCGTGGGCAATTTCGATATATTCTTGAGCTATGGCCACGTGGTCATAATCTTTGCTGTTGACATTAAATATAATTTCTAGGGCTTCTTTAATTTGCTCTCTAGTTTCACACAAAAAAACATTGTTGCCACCAGCACCGCGATTTCTTTTGAGAATCACCGGGAAAGCGAATTTTTTGTTTACTTCTAAAACTATTGATTCAATATCTGGGAAACTCAAATACTTTTTATACTTCTCCTCGCAGTGAGGCGAGACAAAACCGAGAGTTCTGGGAGTATTTATTTTGCCGTTTAATAGTTGATAGGTATATTCTTTGTCTTTAAAAATCTCTGCTACTGACGCGCTGTTAAATGCCGTCATGTAATTGACAAAATAATATTCTTCGCCGCCCTGTTTGAGTCTAATCAAGTTTTGGGAAGGATGCAGGATTTCGTAAGGGATATTTAATTCCTCACAAGCCGCCAGCAGGATTTCAATATTGGTTAGCATAAAATGTAATTTAACTTGTGACTTTTAATTTTTTCTGTACGCTCAGTCAATATCTCGCCAGTGACGAGCATCCACAAATCGCGACAAATGCCCCACATTTGTTGTAGCAATAACAACCGCTTCTCCACCGCCACGAAGCAGCAAAGCTTGAGCTGCTAAAATCACATCTCCATCAAGTTCTTTGGGATCTGCTGTCGGCATTCCTGCCTGACGCGATGCCGCCCACAAATCGGCCGCTTTGAGAATTACTGGCGTTGTTATCGGCAAGTATTCCAGCCAGCGAGATTTGCATTCGTTAAGGCGTTTGATACCTGCCAACTTATTTGCCCGCAATAACTCGCGCCGCACTTCATAATCTGCTATTTCAGGTAAAATCATCCTGTAGCCTTTAAATAGCAAAGATTCTACCCAAAGTTGGCACTCTACAGTCACAGGTGGCCCCTTGGGATTTGTTAATATTCCCAGAGGCCCAGAATCCAATAAAACTATCATTTTTGTTGCACAAATAACGGTCGGTTCGACGAAAGCCTGTCTTCGTCTAATACTTTTTGCAAATATTCAAATGTCTCTGTTTGTTCCTCGGCGTCTCCTTCTTCTCGCCACTTTTGCAACCACTCTATTGCTGCTAAATTCCTCTGCATTTGTTCTTCCTTCGTCCTTTGCGGAACTAGGGGCAAGGTATTGCTATTGAAAGGATTTATCCATTGGCTTAACCGCATATCGATCGCTTCCGCAATTATCGCTTTCAATTCTCCAACGGTCAAGTCTGATACTCGTTTGGTTTCGAGAATTATCGCTTGCAGTTCTTCAACTGTCAGGTCTGCTACTCGTTTGGTTTCCATTTTGCAACCTCATTCTTTCAAACTTATCTGAAAAAGTTGAGATTCGAGAATCTCTCTCAAACCTCAAATTCTATCAAATTCTATCCAAACAATCGCTGCTGCCCGTTTGCAGCATCTTTCCCGGCATAAATCTCGCGCGTTCCCTTGGGAATGTAAATCCAATCGAATTCTTGCAAGCGGTTTGTTAAATTGGAAATGCTCACTCCCAATTCATCTCTCATTTTGTATAAATGCGACCACTTAGTTAAATCGCGTCCCTGTCTTTTTTCCTCCAAAATACACCGAGGCATCAATAAACAGCTTGCAAAATATTGCGCTTGCCATTCGATCGACAAAACCTTATTATCCGCACTCGCACCCCGACAAACAAACGGTTCCTCGACATCAGACGCCGTTTGTCCTTGATTACCTAAGTTTAATTCCAACTGTTCCACAGTGCCGTCTGCTTCGTCTTGATTGACGTGTAGCACCCAGTGGCCGATTTCGTGGGCGATCGTCGATTCGATGAAGCCTGGGGGTTTTTCGAGAATCTGTTCGTTGATTTCGATTAACCGCTGCTGCGGCAAAATCCTCGCCGCGATCGCACCTTCTTCATCCGGCTCAATGCACTCCCAAACTACGCCCAAATCCAGAAAATCAGCAACCGTTGTCGCATCAAAAGGCCATCTCGGAGCAAAATTTTGCGTTTTCTGCATCTGCATCAAGATGTCCGAAGCCAAACGCTCGATCGTTTCTTTGGGATAGAAGCAATACGGCTTAAAAATACTCACTATGAGGGGCCTCTCTTACGCTTCAAAAGACTGTTTGAGCCAATCTGGATTTTCTTGCATCCGGCGGAAAAGAGCCTGCATTTCCTTCGGATTCTGCTTCAGCAGCGCTTCGTACTGCTGCGGCAGCCTCCCCGCCAAGAAAATCAATTCCTCTTCGTTTATGTCTAGATTCCGCGCTAGCGATCGGATTACCTCCTCTTTTGGCGCATAATCCGCTCGATCGTTCTCCAACTTCGACAAATAAGTAAAGTCCACACTTAGCATAGCTGCTAGCTCACGTTGTGAGTAAGCTTTGTCCTTGCGAGCTTGACGGATCAGTCTTCCAAATGTTTGTTCCACGGTTTTTTGCCTCCTGACAAGCATTCTAGCCTGTTTTGATGAAAAGTTCAACAAAATACTTGACGGGAAAATCAACCCGCGCTACCATGAGGTTAGTTGACGGTTTAATCAACCAATTAACCCGGACTGGTAGGGTTAAGGGTGCAAATTAGCCTAGCTCACACGCTACATATAGCGTCGTCAACTTCAGAGGAGTGAGAAGCGCTGGGCGTCAAAACGCTTGTACGCAGCAAATAAGGAGGAGCAGATCGCAAATGCTGAGAACCTGGACAGACACGCATTACAAGCTCGAAGACGATGACTGGCTATACATCGCCACCCACGAAGAACAAAGCTCAGCCTCACTGGTTTGTCCCGGCTACGCGCGGGATGGCGAAGGCTTCAGCATCCACTTCACCCCAGCGCACTTAGAAACGTTAGAGCATTTGCTCGCCGCGCTGCGGATTATTAAAGCTCAACAAGAGGCGATGCTTGAGTATACCTATCCAGAACCAAAAGCGACAACACATCTGATTAGGTAATCGAAGGAAGAAGGAAGAAGGAAGAAGGAAGAAGGAAGAGGGAAGAAAAATAATTCGATTCTTGTGAGTTCTCAATTCCCAATTACCGATTCCTAATTGTCAGAACATAAATCAATAACTAAGGAAAAAGGAACAATGACTAAAACACAAGAAAGACCTACATTTTCAGTATTTGGTGCCAAACCGAGCAATGCTTTGCTAGTACCAGAAATCCCGATCGCAGTACGTAACAATTGCCAAAGTGGCCAGTGGGCGATCGGCGACACCGACTACGGTTCCAAGTGTTCCATGACAATCCTCAAATTCTCCAAATTCTTCGGCAGTTTAGGTCAAACTTCCCACACATTGTGGGGTCAACTGTGGTTTGTCGCAGAAAGTGGCGAATTGCCGCAAGGAGTAGTCATGGTGACATACATCAAAAACCGCAGCTTGAACGATTTTAACCGCTTGGTAGCATCAGTTCAATCTCGCGGCGTAGAACCTGCAACCGGAATTTTTGTTCCCGAATTTGTCAAGCATTCCGGTCAGAAACCAGACGACAGCGGAGTAGTAAAACCGATTAACTACTACAGCTTGAAATGGTCTTGGAACGAGCGGAAAGATTGGGCGGTTATCGACCAAGCCGCAGCAGTTTTGTCCGATTCTAGCAATCAATCGCGGATGATTGACTTAGAAGGAACAAGGGCTATGGTGTGTTTAGATAACCTGCCGGCGCAGCAAGTTGCCTGCTTGATGGCCGCTCACGCTGGCGGTGAAAGCGATGCTATGGCTTTGAATTCCAACGGCGGTATGTCACTACCGCCAGCCGAAGAGCAATTAACGGCTGACTTGTTCTAATTTTGTTGTAAAGGCGCGATTTAATCGCGCCTTTACCATAACTGTTACAACAGAGTGAAATGAAGAAATTAACCAAGCTGAAAACCAAACCAAACCTGCAAGAAAGTCGTTTGAAAGAGAATCTTGAGCTGCTAGACAAAATTCGGACAGACGCAGTTAACGACATTGAAAGTCTCACCCAAGACTTCCAGCACATGACTTTAGTAGCCGAATCAGTCCAGCGGAATTACCGAGCTTTGTTAGCGGAAAATCAATTGCTAAAAGGCGCACTTTTGAGTATAATTGATGAGTGCGCCTGCTGGGAAGGAAATCGGTGCGATCGCTGCTGGAAACTTCTCAAAATGCTAGCCAGCGCCAATCCCGAAGAAAAACCCGACGCAGCCAGAAAATACCAAGCTATTCTCAGCCAACTCCGCAACTTTGAATAACTGAAAACGTTTCACTAAAAAATCTCGAAAAATTAGAATCAGGAGAAGCAAACATTATGACAATAGCAACTGCCAAGGATAGCAAAGCCCAAATTTTGCAAAACTTTCAGCAGATTTTAGCAGACAAAAAAAAGATCGAATCCAAAGTCGAAACCAAAGAACAGTCAGCCGAAAAAGCCAAAAACAAACAACTCCTCGAAGTCGCTTCCACCTACACAATTGACAGCATAGTCAAAGGCTTGGCCGACTTGCAATTAGATTTCGGCAGCATCATCAGCGGACTTTCCGAAAAACTAAAGGCGGAATCTTCCAAATTAGACGAATTAAAACGCGCGATCGAAATCGAAGCCCAACAATTGCAAGAGTTGCAGCAAATCAGAGTTGTAGCAGACGCCCTCCACATTTTAACTCAAGAGCACCAAGAAAAATTGACACTGCTCGAACAAAACGCTGCTAACCAACGCGAAATTATCGAAAAAGACACGACCCAAAAACGCAAGAGTTGGGAAAAAGAACAGCAAGAATTTGAGGCAGCAGTTCAAGAAGAAACTGCACTCCTAACTAAAAAGCGCCAAGAAGAAACAGCAGATTATCAATACGAGTTACAGCGCACTCGCAAAATCGAAACCGACGAATACGAAGAAACGAAGCGCAAACTAGAACGGGACTTGCAAGAATCTACTCGCGAAAAAGAGAAAAATTGGGTGGAACGGGAAAAAGTCCTCAGCGACAATCAAGCGGAGTTTGAAGAGAATCAAAGAAAAGCCGCCGGATTTGAAGAAGAACTCAAACAGGCTTATGTCAAAGCCAAAGAAGAAGCAATTCAAGAAGTTTCCCGCGAAGCTAAAGTCAAGGCAGATTTAGTGGAGAAAGAATGGGAAGGCACTAAGCAAGGATATGAATTGAAAACGCAATCTTTGCAGCAGACTATTGAGCGACAAACCGAACAAATCGCCGAAATTTCCGCGCAACTGCAAGCCACGATGAAGCAAGCGCAAGATTTGGCAATGAAAGCTTTTGCCAGCAAAGCTTAAAACCTAGTAGGGTGTGCAATACACACCTTACGAAAAAATGACAGAAATTTTCCACCCTATTAAGAAATGAAAAGTCATGAACAAAAAAGTTAGCGACAAAAGCACCAAGGCTGAAATCTTAGAAGCGTACAAGGAAGCAGCGCAAGAAAAAGCGCAGCTAGAATCGCAAATCCAACAGCTAAACGCTTCCCAAAAGCAAACAGCAGCCCCACAAAAACCTATTGTGGAGGCACAAAAACCAATGGCTTTAACTCAAAATCCACAAAAAATGCAGTCCACAATCGACAATTTAATTTTACTGCAATTTGGCTTTGGTGGGGCTGTCAGCGAGTTGTCTGAAAAATTAACTTCAGAAGCTGCTAAAGTCGAAGAATTGCGGCGCACTGTGGGCGAGGAAATTCAACAACTGCAAGAGTTGCACAGTTTAGAAGATGTTGCAGAAGATACGCTGGACACTTTAATTCAACAGTACGAAGAAAGCGCGAAAACTTTTGCTGGCGAACTCAGCGAACAGCGCGAAACTGTTGAACAGGAATTGTTGGAACGCCGGCAAGCTTGGGAAAAAGAGCAGGAACTCCACAAGTTGGCCGTTAAAGAACGCAATGAGAATCATCAAAAAGCTCGCCAGCGGGATGAAGAGTTGTATGATTATGAGTTGAATCTTCAGCGAAATCTGGACATCGAAGAATACGAACAGCGCCAGAAAAGGCTGTATCAAGAAATCGAAGAGTTTCAGCAAGAACAGGAGAAACAGTGGGCGGAACGCGAAAAATCTATTTCGGAACGGGAAAAACTTTATGCTGAGGTGAAAGCGAAGGTAGAAGCTTTTCCGAAAGAACTGGAAGCTAATATCAAGAATGGGAAAGATAACGGCCGCAATATTGGCAATTATCAAGCTAAAGTTAAGGCTGATTTGTTTGCTAAAGATATCGAAGGGCAAAAGCAAAATTATGAACTGCAAATTCAAGGGATGTTGCAGACAATTCAAAATCAAGATGCGCGCCTTGCTAGCTTGTCGAAACAACTGGATTCTGCTTTGAAACAGGTTCAAGATTTGGCGGTGAAGGCGATTGAGGGTTCATCGAATTTGAGTTCTTTCCAAGCAGTGAGGGAAATTGCGATCGAACAAGCGAAGACTCAGCAAAAAAATAAGTAATCCGTAGCGCTTTTAGGAGCTAATTAGGTTGCTTTAGATACCCGATTTCTTGAAGAAGTCGGGTATCTGGGTATTGAAGGAACGCATCACTCGGCGGTTGAAACCGCTACTTGTCAAACGAATTCCACTCCAAGCGGACTAAGAAAAAGTGCGTATTCTGTGTTGTTAGTTGGGTTTACTTAATTAGCTGCGATTAAGGATTAAAAACTGTTTAAGACTTTTCGCTTGCAGCCGATTTAGGAAACTTGCACTTTACCTCAACTTCTAAGTTGCTTTCTGCTGAACCTTCAGTAATGTAAGGGATGCCGGCTTTTCCACCCATTTTGATGGCAAATTTAAGTGTTACCTCTTCAACCTCAGCCGCACCGAAATCTTTAAAAGCCGTCACAGCATACATAGCATAATTGCGAATTAGCAGGCGAGCTTGCTGCATCCGATTAAGTGCATCGCTTCGCACGTCTCTCACTTCATCAAAAGGACTATCCTCCTCTGAGGTTGCGGCTTCGTCAATTGTGACTTCGTACACTTCAGAACCTTCTTTAAAAGCGAAACGCTGTAATTCTGACATAATGTTACCTTTTGTTAAGTTTTTGTAGAGTTTGCTGAAAGATCGAGCTTGCTTCCGAAAAGTTGAGTTATTCTAGCGATAGAATTAAAACAGCTATTTAGGGTGCGTGTCAACTAAGGCAGTATTTTTTTAAATCCAGGTTGAACTAAATGGCTCGTTACGCCCTTGTTATTGGTATTGCTCAGTATCAAAGCTCCAACCTCAAACCCCTCCCTAAATCGGCTACTGATGCTGAAGTTGTTGCACGGGTATTAGAGGAATATGGCCAGTATACTGTTACTCGACTGCCACATCGCTGGAACGCTGAGACCCAACTTTTTGAAGTAGCACAGCAAAAAAGCGTTTCTGCTGATGAGGTATGTGAAGCTCTGCAAACTTTGCTCTTGGAACAAGGTACGAAAAGTGATGTACTGATTTATTTTGCGGGTCACGGTCTGACTTTTTTTGATAACTTGGGGGAGCAAAAAGGAGCATTGGCTACTTCCGACTGTCAGGTGGAAATGGTGGGAAGACAGGTGGTCAATTATAAACACGGGATTGATTTGTCAAGCCTCAATCGGCTAATTAAGAAGTCGGATCTGAGCAGTTTGGTAATGTTGTTGGACTGCTGTCATAGTGGATATTTTCTTGAAAGTCAGCTAGTGCAGCAAACTTTAACCGCTTTCAGTACACAAAAGGATTATTATTTAATTACGGCTTGCCGGAGTTTTGAGACTGTAAAAGCTTTGGCTGGGGAAGCGCACGCCATTTTTACAGGAGCTTTGCTGAAGGGTTTGGCATCGGAAAATGCTAGTAGAAATGGGCAGGTCAGTGGCGATCGCCTATTTGATTATATCAGCAATGAACTTAAGGGTACTCAGTGGGGGCAAGAAGCGATTCGTATGGGCTGGGGCCGCTGCATTACTCTGGTAACGTATCCGCAACTAGAGACTTCGGCTACTGAAATTAATTTCGATCGCAAAAATCCGTATCTGGGACTCTCTGCTTTTGAAGCTGAACAAGAGAAGTATTTTTGTGGGCGGGAGGAAGCAGTTCGGACGCTGATTACTCACCTGACAAATAGCCGTTTTTTATCCGTTATCGGCTATTCTGGTTCTGGCAAATCTTCTTTAATTAAAGCGGGATTGTTGCCACAGTTAAGTCGGGATAGAATTCCTGGTAGCAGTCAGTGGCCGGTTGAATCTTTTACTCCTGGGAAGCACCCCCTCGGAAAACTGGTAAATATTCTAGCTCGACATCAAGAGCAGAATCAGCTTTTTGTAATTTTTATAGATCAGTTTGAGGAGGTATTTACTCTCTGTGAAGATGAAGCCGAGCGACAGAGTTTTATCCGCCTGATCGTAAAGGAGATGAATGATACTGAGCGAAAGAGCCGGATGATTATTGCACTTCGTGGAGATTTTTTAATTCGCTGTGCTAATTATCCAGACGTTTTAAATTTGATCAATCATATTCCGACTACAACTTATATTGTGAAGTCGCTAGGGATTGAAGAGTTGCCAGAGGCGATCGAGAAACCAGCCGAACTGCACGGGGTAAAATTTGAACGGGGGTTAGTATCCCAAATTGCCCAGGATGTGGCCGGTCAACCGGGAGCATTACCGTTATTACAATACGCTTTGAAAGAGTTGTGGCGAGTCTGCATAGAAAAACCGGAATTTCCCGAACCGTTACTGACGAGAAATGGCTATGAAGAAATTGGCGGTGTTCAAGGGGCTTTGGAAAATCGAGCTAATGTGATCTACCAAAGTCTTAGTGATGGCGATCGCCTTTTTGTACGCAAACTGTTTATGGAATTGGTGCAGTTGGGTGAGGGTACGGAGGTAACGCGCCGGCGGGTTGAGTGGAAAAGACTGAGGGAGATCGCGGATTCTCCTGAGCAGTTAGAGCGGGTAATTGGGCTGTTGGCTGGGGCGCAGCAGCGTTTAATTATTGTGGATGAAAACACGGTGGAAGTGGCTCACGAAGCTCTGTTGTGCCGGTGGAAGTTACTGAGTGACTGGATTGAAGAGGATCAGGAGAATATTCGGATTTGTCGGCGCTTAGAGGTAGCTTGTCGGGAGTGGGAAAAAACTTATGGTAAGTCAGATGATGCGCTGTTGACGGGTGCGCGATTGGCGGAGGTTGAGGAGTGGGAGAAGAGGGTGCAGCGGCATTTGACTGGGGATGAGAGGGAGTTTTTGCAGAGGAGTGTGGGTAGGCGCGATCGGCAGATTCAAGATGAATTACAGCAACAGCGGCAATTACGGGAAGCAGCAGAAGCAAAAGCTATGGCGGAATTGGAAAAGTCTATAGAAGCAGAAGCTAGAGCCAAGGCTGAAGCTGAAAAAGCTGAAGAGGCTAGAGCCAGAGCTAAAGCTGAATCGCAAAAAACTAAGCTAGCAGTTAGAGGAGGAATTTTACTGGCTATGCTAGCAATTTTAACATCAGGATTAGCCCTGTGGGCTAAAGCCGAGAGTAACAGAGCAACAACCAATGAAATTAAGGTATTAACTGAATCGGCAGAAACTTTTTTCAATGTCAATTATCAGCTAGAAGCATTAACAGCAAGTGTGAAAGCATTAAAAAAATTTCAGAAGCAACAGACTGAAGTTCCAAATTCTCTTCAAACAATAATTGGGGAAGTTCGAGAAATTAATCGGTTGGAAGGACATACTGATGACATTAGAGATGTTAGTTTTAGTCCCGATGGTAATATCATTGCTTCTGCTAGTGATGATAAAACTGTGAAGCTTTGGAATAAAGAAGGAGAAGTGTTAGCCGAACTGAAACATACCAGTGGTAGGGGAGTGTGGGGTGTCAGCTTCAGCCCCAACAGTCAAGCTGTTGCTACTGCTGATACTGATGGTATTGTAAAAATCTGGGAGCTTAAAAAGATTGTGGAGAAATCAAATTCCGAGGTCAAACTACCAACACACGGTAAGTTAGATGATGCGATCAGAGTAACTTTTAGTAAAAATGGTGAATTAATTGCTTCTGTTCATTGGGATAAAACTGTAAGAATTTGGGATTTTAAAACAAAAAGTTTAAAAAAAACTATAATAGATAAAAATAATCCATCTGATTCTTTTTGGCTCAGTTTTAGCCCTGATGGCAAAAAAATTGCTACGGCTAGGAGAGATAAAACGGTAAAAATTTGGCAAGTAGATAGTGGTAGATTACTAAAAAGTCTTATAGGTCATAGCAAGTTAGTTTATGGTGTCAGTTTCAGTCCTAATGGTGACATAATTGCTTCTTCGAGTTGGGATAAAACTATAAAGCTATGGCAGGTAGAGAGTGGCAACCTGATCAGGACTTTTGAGGGGCTTGATGGACATACCGATGCGGTTAATGGCATTGCTTTCAGCCATGATGGTAAAATGATTGCATCTGCTAGTACAGACAAAACTATAAAGCTATGGCAAGTAGCAGATGGCAAGTTAATTCACACCTTTAGAGGACATACTGATACAGTCAATAATGTTAGTTTTAGCCCGGATGACCAGACAATTGTTTCTGCTAGTGATGATGATACAGTAAGAATGTGGAGTTTACAAAAAGTTAGCAGTCAGAGCAATGATGTCAATAAAGTTTTGAAAAATAGCTGTAAGTGGCTGAAAAAATATTTGCGAAATAATGCTAATGTTGCTGTTGAAGATAGGGAAATTTGTACCAATCAATTTTAAATCGAGGGATTGACAGAAAAAATCATTGAAAGTATAATAAATAATTACAAAGTTGTGTTTGGCAGGCAAAAAAATGAAAGCACTCAGCGAATCTATCGAGAAGCTAAAAAAGTCATCCAGCCAGATAAATTATGATACGGAGTTGAGCAAAATAGTCCAAAACTTCACATCTGAGATGGAAGCATGTGTGGGAGATGAGTGTACATATCAAATGACTGAAGAACATAAAACAGAGATTGCATACTTCGTAAATATTGTTAATGCAATCTCAAGTAACGATGCTTTTTTAAGGGATGTTTCACTTGAAAAGATTAGCTCGACTTTAAACGCCGCTACAATCAAAGGGTGTAAGACGTGTCCAGAGCCACCATGCAAAGCAGAAAAAAGCATAGGAAAAATGAATGATTTATTTATAGAAAGATTGCAATTTTTGAGAAAGGGAAGGTCTGAGATATAAGTGGCTGAACCCTTTATAGCAATCCTAAGTGATTTTCTAGATATGTAAAATCTGAAAGTCTTGCTATACAAGAAGTCTAGGAAGACAAGAGGGCGTTGTGTTGTGAGACTCAGATCGGATTGCTATATTTCTATTCGGTGAAAAGGTTAGCGCCCCTCTCCTTTTCTCCCCCCCAAGCAACAGCGATCGCCCTTTACTCTCCTTTACCCTCCCAAAAGCTAAACTAAAACCAGCACCCAACAATCAAATAGCAACGAATCCCACTCAATCAATCTCCCTTAGTCCAGTTTCCAAACTGTCTACTCCCACCCAGTCTTCCTTGAGCCTTAAACCCTATCTACAGCGTTCTAATTTTTAGTCAAAAGCCCGATCGCACTGTTCACTTATCGAAACTGTCCCCTGCTCTCCTGACCGCTTCACTCACGCTATCTATTCTTTAAGTTAATCAACCAAAAGATATATTTGACTTAGAGGCACTATGCAGAAACAAATCATACGCCAAAAAGATACTAATGCTTGGATACTTCAGTGCTGGGTTTCTTTTATTGTTGCCCTGTCCGCAACTACTGTAGGTATCATTTATTTACAGGTAGACCCCTGGCAAAAAGCTTTTATGGGTATGGGTTTAACTTTTTCTGTCGGCTCGTCTTTTACTTTAGCAAAAACCATTCGCGATAACAACGAGGCATCAACATTAACTGCCAGAATCGACGAAGCTAGAGTTGAGAAAATTCTCGCTGAGCACCATCCTCTCAAATAAACTTTAATTATACAATGTATACAAAAAACAGCCCGCGCGGGCTGTTTTTGTTGTTTGAGCCACAGGTTTCAAGCTGTGGATGTGAATTGGGGATTTCAATGGGTACCTTTGAACTTACGATCGCCCAACTTATTCTTTTGTCGCTGGCGAATACCGGCCTTAACTGTCGCCATATCCACCGGAAAACCAACGACAGGAATCACCTGATCCTTGCGTTCTTCTTCCAGATTCTTGAGTTCGGTGTAATCAACCCAGTGAATGCAATTCACCGGACAAGTGTCGATCGCCTCAGCAATCAACTCTTCCGAATCCCCGTCTTGTCGAACTACGCGCGATCGACCGTAATCCGGTTCAATATAAAAAGTATTGCGAGCAACGTGAGCACAGTGCTTGCAGCCAATGCAGGTAATCTCATCAACATAGACACCTTTTTGGCGCAACACTCCGCCCAACTCCGGTTCCAAACCAGAGCGATCGGGCGCATCCCGCAAAAATCCCCCCAACTCCGGCTCTAAACCAGAGCGATCGATTGCTGTATCTATTCCGAGTCCAGAAAGCTCAGACATTTAGACCCCCACAATAGTAAATAAGTCCGCGAAAGCGGACTTTGATGAAACAAGATTGCAAAAATCTCGAAAAATTATTAAGCGCACCAGCGTTGCACCACCAAGCGGAGCGAACCGTCTTGATTTTGCTTTTGCTCAGAAATTTGGAAACCCTGCTTAGCGCTTTCATTCACCACAGTATGGTAAGCGTAGCGCTGAGTCACCTTATTCAGAAAACGGTCTACAGACCAAGCTTGCTGCCAAAACTGCAAGTCAGCCACCAATTCATACTCAGTCCCGTTCCAGCTAAAACCTACGTCGTAGCCGTTTTTTTGCTCAATCACGACCTCAGCGGTGCTGGTTAGGCCGCGATAGCCACGCACCTCAGTTGGGCCCGACTTCCAGTCAATACCCAAGTCAGTTAAAGCAGCTTCCAAAGAATTCAAATTGCGGATCTGGGTCTTAATTTGGCTAAAGTGTGACATGGTGATTCCAAAAAAATTTAAGTGAACTCAACAAAAAAAATTACCAATCGCTAAAAGCCACTTGGGCCGTCGCTTCGGCTGACTGATGCAGCGCTTGCGTGAAATATTCGGATGTTGACTCTTGGTGAAGCACCACGCCGAGCTGAGCTTCAATTGCAGCCGTTACCTCAGCACAGGAAGCACCGACAATGCCGGTGACTGTTTCCTGTACGCGGCCATCTGGATAGATCACAAACTCTAGTGTTTCCATAATGCGGGCTGACTGAATAGGAATATTGAGAACAGACACCGACACCAGCAAGCCAGGGACGATGCCTCCTGAAGTAGCTTCTTGAGAGTTGGCTGACTGACAAAGCGCTATATCAATTTTGACTAATTGATAGGTTTTGAGTCACAACTTAACAGAAGTTATTAATATGTAGAAGCAATACATCAGTTGTATGTAAAGTTTCGCGTAGATCGTGACAGCAGTCAAGTCGGTCGATTTTAGATTTTAGATTTTAGATTTTAGATTTTAGAGGGAGGAGGAAGGAAGAGGGGATGAACCGCAGAGGGCGCAGAGGGCGCAGAGGGAAGAAGGCAGAAGGTAAAAGGCAGAAGGCAAAACGCAAAAATATAAATTCCCCCACTCCCCCTCTAATTCCCTCTGGGGTCTAAAACGTCTCGCAGGCCATCCCCCAAAAGGTTGAAACCAAGAACAGTCAAGGTAATCAGCAAACCTGGAAACACGATCGTCCAAGGAGACGAAAGAGCGTATCCGCCTTTAAAAGCATCAGAAAGCATTGTCCCCAACTCAGGAACCGGCGGCTGTGCGCCCAAACCCAAAAAACCTAAACCGGCAGATTCTAGTGTCGCCGTACCAGTCGAAAGAGTTGCTTGTACAACTAAAGGCGCGAGACTTCCCGGCAAAATGTGGCGAAAAATAATCCGCAAGTCGCTGGCGCCCAAGGCTTTGACAGCCAAAACAAATTCTTGTTCCCGCAGAGACAGCACCATACTGCGAGTTAAGCGGATGTAAATTGGAATTTGCACGAGGCTGACGGCGATAATTACGCTTTGCAGGCTCGGCCCGGTGACGGTAACAACGCCGATCGCCAGTAAAATCGAAGGAAAAGCTAACAAAATATCCGCCAAAGTGCCGATCGCCATTTCCAGCAATCCCCGAAAATACCCGGCCACCAGCCCCAAAAGCGCTCCCACAATTAAACCCGCACCCACAGAAACCAGGCTGACGAGTAAAGATATCCCCAATCCGTGCCACACCCGCACCAACAAATCTCGCCCCAAACTGTCGGTGCCAAACCAATGTTTAGCGCTAGGAGCCACTAAGCGCGACAAATAATCTCGATCGACCGCCGGATCGTAAGGGGAAAGTAGGGGGGCCAACAGTGCCGCGATCGTCAGCGCTACAGTCAAAATTAAGCCGATTTTCCCCGAAGTCGATCGCCAAAATCGTTGAAAAGCTGCTTGTGGAAATATTAAGTTTTTATTCCATCTTCGATTTTCCATCTTTTGCTATCACAAAAAAACTGAGGAATTAAGCAACTATTAGGATAAATTAACGCTCGCGATCGCCCCCGACAACATCCCCAGCAACCATCAGCCGTGGGATCAATCTAAAATCTAAAATCTAAAATCTAAAATCGGATGACCATTTAAGATATAGAGAACAAGATCAATTTAAAAGCACAATGACATCAACCTTACTCAAAACCTCCGCCCGATCGCCCCTCAACGCCCCAACAATCCGCCATTTCCCCAACGGCCTCACCGTTATAGCCGAACACTTGCCGGTCGATGCTGTTAACCTCAGCGTGTGGCTCAATTTAGGCTCAGCCGTCGAACCAGACGACATTAACGGCATGGCTCACTTTTTAGAACACATGATTTTTAAGGGAACTCCCAGCATTCCCAGTGGCGAATTTGAGCGCGCGATCGAGCAACGCGGCGCTGTCACCAATGCTGCCACCAGCCAAGATTACACTAACTATTACATCACCACAGCTCCTAAAGATTTTGCCGAACTAGCTCCCCTGCAAGTCGATGTGTTGCTCAACGCCAGCATTCCCGACGACGCCTTCGATCGCGAAAGGCTGGTAGTCTTAGAAGAAATTAGACGATCGGAAGACAATCCCCGCCGCCGCACCTATCAGCGATCGATGGAATTAGCCTTTGAAGTCCTGCCCTACAAGCGACCGGTACTCGGCCCGACTGCGGTAATCGAACAGTTGACAGCGCAACAAATGCGGGATTTCCACAGCAGCAGATATCACCCAGGGGCCATGACAGCCGTAGCTGTCGGCAATTTGCCAGTCGATCGACTAATAGAAATTGTCGCAGACAGTTTTGCAGCAAAAAGTACAGCACACAACAACAAAATAAATGTGCCCGCTGTCGGCAACTTTCACCCAGAATCCCAAACCCTGAACTACGGTCAAGAATCGCCATTTACAGAAACAGTCCGCCGCGAATTTGTAGACTCTTCCCTTCAGCAAGCCCGACTGATCGTGATGTGGCGAGTGCCAGGTTTCATGGAAATGTCCGAAACTTATGCCCTCGACGTTTTGGCGACAATTTTGGGACACGGCCGCACAACTCGCTTGGTTCAGGATTTGCGCGAAGAAAAAGGGCTAGTTTCGTCAATTTCGGTCAGCAACATGACTCAGCGACTCGGCGGTGTATTCTCAATTTCCGCTCAACTACCGACAGAAAACTTGGCAGCAGTGGAAGCTGCGATCGTCCAACACATCCGCACTCTCCAAACCGAACTGGTGACAGATGCCGAAATTTCCCGCATTCGCACCCAAGTAGCCAATCGGTTTATCTTTGGTAACGAAACTCCGAGCGATCGAGCAAGTTTGTACGGTTACTATCAGTCGATGGTAGGAGATATCGCTCCCGCCCTCAACTATGCCGCCTGCATCCAAGCTCAGACTGCCGAGGATCTCCGAGAAGCCGCTGTCAAATATCTGTCTCCCGACGCAATGGGTGTTGTGGTAATTCGCCCAGACGAAGCATAAATCTGACTTCGCCTCAACAGGGCAATTCTGCTATCCTTCTGCTTTTGAGTCATCCAACAGCATTCGGAATTCGGCAGAAACAATGTCAACGCGCACGAGGGATTTTTAGTCAATAGTGCGTGAAATTCGATCGGCTCTCGCCTTGAAGGTTTTGTATCCAATAATTAGTATGAAGCCTTTAAGGTACGGGCGATCGGCAAAATTACCGTAATTTTATGAGACGATAAACTGGGAATTATTGACGAGCCAGCAATTTAGTCTAGGAAAACCGGGTTTATTGGCGATCGTAATTCTAAAATCTAAAATTTAAAATCTAAAATTTAAAATCGATTGAGCGACAAAATTACCGTAATTTTATGAGACGATAAACAGGGAATTATTGACAATCAAGCAATTTAGTCTAGGGAAACCGGATTTATCGGCGATCGTAATTCTAAAATCTAAAATCTAAAATCGATCGATCGGTAAAATCACCGTAATTTTATGAGACGATAAACAGGGAATTATTGACAATCAAGCAATTTAGTCTGGGGCCACCTGATTTATCTGCGGTCGTAATTGTCAAATCTAAAATCTAAAATCTAAAATCTAAAATCGACTGACAGGGCACGCAAGCATGAAATTACAAAACTTTCTCAACTCAAACATTAGGTACGATGCCAAAGCAATCGCTGCAGACGACGAACTCAGTGGCCAAATTCAAAGTCGCCTCATTGACCTAGGTTTACTGAAACCTCCCGTAGACGGAATTTTTGGCCCTCTCTCTACCGCCACCCTCCACCGATTTCAAACTCTGATGAAGTGCGGCGAAGCGGGTTTTTTGGGAGCAGTCACAGCCAAAAAGCTGATCGAAACCAAACCAGAGGACATTCCCACACAGCCCCTGATCCTGAAAACGCTCAGAGACACCATTTTTAAATCAAAACCGGTCGCGTCTTCTCAACTTCAGGACTCAGAAAAACAAGTAATACCAGCCGGAAAAGAGTTGGAGATCCTGGCTTTTGCTCCGGCTCGCTGTCACATCAGAGTTGCTCTCCGCAACGAGTCTTTCAAAGGTTCAGGGGTTTGGTATGTTTTCGGAGGACACGCTCAAATTACTCAAGACAGCATTCTACTTTTTCCGAAACCTAATCCCCCAACTGTCAGGCTTGGCATTCCTTATCTATCGCAAATGGATAACTTGAATAATCCTACAGGTTCTTGCAATGTAACTTCATTAGCGATGTGTCTGGACTTTTTGAAGGTGCCACGGCGCAAACAAACCGGGCAATATGAAGACGAACTTTACGAATATGCGATCGCCAAAGGTTACAGTCGCTGGGATCCCTACGATTTAGCAAAAATTGTTAGAGATTACGGCGCTCAAGATTTCTTTACCGAGAATGCAACTATTGATGACGTTCAAGATTGGCTAGCCAGCGGAAATCCCGCTGTCATCCACGGATACTTCACGTCTTTCGGTCACATTATAGTTGTCGCAGGCTACGACAGCGAGGGATTCTTCGTTCACGATCCCTATGGCGAGTGGTTCCGAACTGGCTACGATACAAGTGTCAGCGGTGCTTACTTGCACTATACTTACCGCTTAATCCGCAGCCTCTGTATACCTGACGGGCATTTTTGGGTTCATTTTATCTCTAAGTAGTAATTTGTTAGTAGTTAGTGGTTATTGGTTATTGGTTATTGGTAATAACTAACCAATAGTTGACAGTTGACTCTCAGCAAGGTCGGACACGGCATTGCCCATTGGTACCAACTTCAGCCGCAATATCGATCGGGCCCCAAATACCGCCAGGGGTTTAAACCCCTGGCTCATAGCGAAAGTCCTCTAAAAGAGGACTGAATAATTCATTAGACTTCTCCCGAAATTAGATTTTAGCTTAGGCTTGACTTGGGTTTCAAGTTCTTTTTTGGAGATGTCTCTTAGTCCTCTTTTAGAGGACTTCAGCTTTGAGGCAGGGGTTTAAACCCCTGCCGGACTGCGGGTATTACTATTAATTTTCATGCTCAAATCCAGCCAAGTCGATCGCGTAATCGGAGCACTGGTAGAAATATAGTCAACTCCGGTTTCGGCTACACTTCTAATTGTTTCTAAGGTAACATTGCCGGAAGCTTCAATTTTTACCCGATCGCTCTTTTCGCGAATAATGGCCACAGCCTGCCGCATCAAATCAAAGGACATATTATCTAACATGATAATATCAGCTTTGTGCTGCAAAGCTGTCTCTACTTCGGCGAGAGTTTCGGTTTCGACTTCGATCGTCAGCGGATAGGGGATAGAATTGCGAATTAGGGCGATCGCCTCTGCAATTCCCCCAGCCGCCGCAATGTGATTGTCTTTAATCATCACCGCGTCATCTAATCCCATCCGGTGATTGCAAGCACCGCCGATTTGAGTTGCGTATTTTTCCAACAATCTCAATCCGGGCGTTGTCTTGCGGGTATCCACCAATTGCACGGGCAAATGGGCAATTTTGTCAACATATTTCTGAGTTAAAGTAGCGATGCCGCTCAAACGCATTGCCAAGTTTAAAGCTACTCTTTCTCCGGTTAGCAGCGCATCGAAGTTGCCGGAAATTTCGGCGATTACTTCTCCTTTTTCGCACAGTTTCCCTTCTGGTACTTGGGGAATGAAACTGAGGCTGCTGTCTAAAAGTTTAAATGTGCGATCGGCAATTGGCAATCCCGCAATGACTCCAGCTTCTTTGACTATCCATTTAGCCGTACCCTGGATGCTGTTTGCGGGGAATAAGGCCGATGTTGTGCGATCGCCCCTACCGATATCTTCTAGTAGCCAGTTGTGCAATAGGGAGTCTAAAACTATCCAAGGCGGTAATATTGCTGTCATGTTTTTGTTGGTTGTTATATCAAGATGATATCTACTAGGAAGAATAGTCGATCGGGTAATTTTAGGCAAGTTGCAGAATGATGATGGTGTTAGTGGGATCTGGGGCGATTCCCTTCGGGATAGCTTCGCTTCACGGGATTTGGGAGGCGGGGGCGATCGCACTAGATAATGGGGTATTCTGTGGCTGACATTGGGTGTTGGTGCTTTAATGGAGTAGATGGGGCGAGCGCGAGCAGAAACCATGATACAACCAGTCATTTTTAAAGGAGAGTAAAAAATGATGATAGAAACCGCCATCTTAAAAAATCTCGAAAAATTACCTGAATCTGTCAAACAGGCAGTCCTTGACTATATAGAATTTCTGGTGAACCGATACGCCCAAGAGCCTCCTAAAACGGCAAAAGCTGCCAAGCGAGGCGGACTTGGTATTTGGAAAGGTAAAATCTGGATGTCTGATGATTTTGATGAACCTCTCGAAGATTTGAAGGATTATATGTAAACGAGTCTCCTGTTGACAACGTTGGGTATTGGTGCTTTGATGGGATAAATGGGTTTACTTTGGTATCAAAAAAAGATTGAGCCTCTTAAGGCTGTTCATCTGACTCATATAGGGTTAACTAATTGCCGTGAATATCACATCAGGTATGGATGCAGGTATGGATAATAGTGAGCTACAGAAAAGGCACTTTGCTGCTCTTAAACAGAAATATCAAGTAGGTCAGTATAATAGTGGTGTATCTGATAGTTTCCTATATCTGATACTGAGAAAAGCCGACCTGGGCATTCAGGTCACAAACCTAGAGTTTCAATGGCTAACAGAGAATCGCCTTGTCGGAACCGTTGAAATCATTTCTTTACAGCAATACCAAGCACAAGACAAGAAGAGGCTAGAAGCTGAATTTCTACAACTGCGAACTAAGTACCATATTCCAAAACAGTTAGAGATTCCAATCTCCAGCCCAGTCTATTCAATACTTTGGAAATTAGATCCTGGGTATAGCCTTACAGATTCAGAGTTGGAACTACTAAATAATCATGGTCTTGTAGACACAATAACTTTGATTCAAGATATTCGTAACTTTTCAAAACTCAAAATTAACTATAAAGCGACTAAGAATCTAAACCAATTTCCTGAAGAGCCTCTGTATTCAATTCTGAAAAAGCTTGATGCGAGAGAGCAATTATCTAACTTCGAAGCTGAATGGCTTTTAGAATTAGATTTTGGAGAAACACTAGAAATTCATTGGCAGCAAGAGGATGAAAGGAAAGCTGAAATTGAATTTTCAGAACTAAAGTCTAAATATCAGATTGATTCTCACCCAGATACTTCTATTTCTAGTCTACTATATTCTATTTTGAGCAAATTCAACTCAGAATTAGAATTAGAGCCTAGTGAATGTGAATGGTTGAAACAGCAAAACTTGAGCGAGTTAATTTCAATCGATCGAGAGCGTAAGGACAGAAGATTCTTTGCGGAACTTAAAAAGAAATACAAAGCCACTCAATATCAAAGCTCAGAACCTTCGAGCCGTTTATTTTTAATCCTTAGAATTTTTGAGATTAGTGAATCAAAAACTTCCAACCCTTCTGAGGAATCGAAAGTATTGATTGACGAAAAAGATATTCAGTGGTTGTCAGAAGAAGGACTTGTTGAGACAGTAGATATTGCCAAACAGATCCACTTCAGGACATTAAAAACCAAGTATCAGATTGTGGGTCAATTAGCGCTCGACCCATTTTATGAAATTATGCTCAAACTTGAGCGAGAGGAACGACTCGACCCAAAACAAGTCATTCAATTAATTGAAGAAGGTCGTCTTGCTCGACATGGAAAGATAGCGATCGCCTACTACAGATTAGAAGCAATATTTTGCGAAAAAGAACATCAACGAACTGGAAACAGATGGAAGCTACCGAGTGCAAGTAGTAACTGGCGGAAGGCAGATGAGCCGGAAAAAGCTCTAAAAGTAACAGAAAATGTGAACTGGAACAAAGTACAAGAATCTGACCTGAAATCAGCTCTGTGGGTAACTAGAGGTGCAGCATTTCGGGATCTTAATCAACTAGATGAAGCAGAAAATTGTGCAACGCAAGCAAGAGAATGTCACCCTGATAGTCACCAACCCTATACCCTTATGGGAGCAATTTGTTACGACAGAGGTGAATATGCGGATGGTGATAATTGGTTTGAACTGGCCGCAGAACGTGGGGCTGACGATACCGATGACGAAATTGAAAGAATTGTCAGAATGACAAAAGACAAGGATAAACGTAGAGAAGTTGCAGAGTATCTTCTGAGTAAAGATTCAAATCGCTATAAATGGGCAAATTCGTATCTAAAGTAGGAAGAACTATGGAAGCATCGAAAAGGTCTGCCTCTACCAGTATCCTGACGGCTCATATAGGTGCAAAGGAAAAGGCAAGATGATCGCCCACTATTCACTGCTAAAATAAGGGCGATCGCTTAAAACTAATGACTAATGAGCCTGAGAGTGAATATCAGCAACTCCTACTCAATAAGTAGCCGATCGCCCTTAAAGAAACAAACTAATATCCACTTGGAAAAAATCGGCTAACTTCGTGGCTTCATCTATTTCGATCGCCCTTCCACTAACAAAAACTTGCTCAACCTCTGTTTCCGTTCCCAAAACAGGAATCAAATCTGATTTGTCCAAATTTCTCGCATCCATTAAATGTTGCAACATTGAAGCAGCATTTCCTGCAGGAATCGGATAATTTTCAGATTCAAATTTTTCAATCAGCGTTATCAAAAGCTCCAGAAATAGCTCTGACTCCAGCGATCGCATAGGGCGGTGTTCCAGTTCGCAAGCGAGAGCGATCGCGGCCTCGTTTTCTGCCTCATTTGCGATCGGTTTTGGTTGATAGCGAACAAGTAAATCTGTATAAGATTTTGCATCCAAAGTACGGATCATTTTTCCACTCATCCTTACTTATATTTACACAGGTAGCGATTGATTTCCCTATTTAAGCTACAGTAAAAGCTATATTTTCTAGCACTACATTAGGTACATTTCCACTACCTAAAACCTGTGTAGCATCTAAAACTTCTATCCCTACCAATAACTCATTTTCCCCAATATTTAAAGCAATTTCGTCAGTTAACTCTAAAGTGCGACACTGATGCTTACCTTCTACAAGTCTAATATAGAGAGCATCAATTTCGGAATCATAACTAATCTTCATAAATTTTTACCTCTTATTATTCAGTCCGCGTCGGCCGACTTCGTTTGTTTAGTAGCGGTTTCAACCGCCAAGCCATAAAGAGAATGACTAATAACTCACCAAAAAACTAAAGCCCTTTTCCGTTGTTGCGGGAAAAGAGCTTTAATTTATTATTAACCTGGCACTGAGCTATTTTACCGGGCAGTGACCCGCCGAGTATCTTCGCCATAGCAACGTTTAACAACCGAGTTCGGGATGGATCGGAGTGGTTCCATTACATCATAAGCACCAGGAAAGCTTTGAAAACTTTTAATCCTGTGTCTGCATTAAGCTTGATGCGCTGCATCTCTTTCGCTCGACTTAATTACTGTATCAAGTTTTCCCCGGTCTGTCAACCCCAAAGTCAAAACTTTTTTTCGATCGCCCTGGACGCATGGGAGTCTAGAAACCGGGTTTTTCACGAGAAGACGCTTTAGATCCCACAGATTCGGTAAAAAACCCGGTTTCTGTGGTCTCCGCGCGTCAGGCAGATCACAAATCCAAAAAAGCCGCCTCGGTTCCCTGTTCTCTGGGAATCTTGCCGTCCTTCTCAAACCACGCCACAACCTGCTTAACTGTTAATTGTTCGATCGCCCCTCTCGGCTTCTGTCGCAATTTGCCTCAAAAGCCGCAAAGACGCCACCACCCTATTCGTAAAAAAGTTTTCAAAACTCGCATCAAGCTCGATCGACCACAAATCTGCTGCTGACCCAGAATATTGAGATTTCTACAAAGGGCCCAAGACCAGCTTTTGTGTAGATGCCTAATAACTCACCAAAAAACTAAAGCCCTTTTCCGTTGTTGCGGGAAAAGAGCTTTAATTTATTATTAACCTGGCACTGAGCTATTTTACCGGGCAGTGACCCGCCGAGTATCTTCGCCATAGCAACGTTTAACAACCGAGTTCGGGATGGATCGGAGTGGTTCCATTACATCATAAGCACCAGGAAAGCTTTGAAAACTTTTAATCCTGTGTCTGCGTTTAGCTTAATGCTAAGCTTGATGCGCTGCATCTCTTTCGCTCGACTTAATTACCTTATCAAGTTTTCCCCTGTCTGTCAACCCCTTTGTCAAAAGTTTTTTTCGATCGTCCGAAACCGCTGGAACGATCGGGGTTTGAGGCCTGGTTTGGGGGTGGGGCCGATCGACCTTTAACTCACAAATCCAAAAAAGCCGCCTCGGTTCCCTGTTCTCTGCGAATCTTCCCGTCCTTCACAAACCACGCCACGACCTGCTTAACTGTTAATTGTTCGATCGCGCTTTCAGATTCTGTCGCAATTTGCCTCAACGGCCGCAAAGACGCAATTACCAAATTCGTAAAAAAGTTTTCAAAACTCGCATCAAGTTCGATCGACCCTTTAATACTCTCATCATTCTTAATCCAATCCATCACCTGCCCATTAGTCACCTCAGCCACCGGCTTCCCAGTCTCCCCAGCAATTTGCTTGAGCACCCTCAAAGCATAAATTGCCAGCCGCGCCGAAAACTTTTCCTTCGACGACAGCAGCGCCATATCAACTTCGGCGCACTCTTCCGGCTTTAAAAAATCTGCTAGCGGTTCCATATATTAAAAATTGGTAATTGCTAATCGGTAATCGGTAATTGGTAATCCCTGACATCCGTGACATCCGTTACACTCATCCGTTGTCGAACTTCCATGCGTGACATCCCTTAAATCCCGTACATTGCCTGTTGCCGAACTTCTTCCTTCCTTCTGGCAATCAAATAACCGCAGCGGTGTTCCCCATCAATAATCCAGTGAGTCCGCTCCACAATACAATCCGGCAAAACCGCCGCAAACATTTCCAACTCATTGCCACACACACTCGGAAAAGTTTCCGCAACATTAGAAATCGCGCAGTTGTGTTCCATCAACACAAATCGATCGCCCAAACCAGCGCGATCGCCGATCCCAACCTCTACAGATTCTACAGGATAACACTCAGCCATATAACCTTCAGCCCTGCGAAGTTCCATTAGCTTAGTCACCCTCTCTTGCAGCGAACCCGCACCCACCAGCCGCCGATACTCCGTCGCCTTGCGCTGCCACTGTTTTTGCAAGATAGTAATCACTTGCTCGCGGCCGACGGTTTCCGCCAACGTATCCAGAAAAGAGACTGCAAAATCACCGTAACGATTCGGGAATCGATCGCGCCCCTGACTGGTAAGCTCATAAATGTGCTGCGGCCGCCCCATACCAGCCTGAACCGACTGATACTGAATCAGCCCCTCCGCTTCCAAATCCTTCAAGTGACGGCGAATCGCCTGCGGACTGATATCCAAAGACTCCGCCAACTCAAGAGCCGTCCCCTGCCCCCCCTTGAGCAAATATTGCAGGATGTCTTGTTTCGTGGAAGTCTGCTGAGTAGTCTCCATCATCTTCACAAAAAATTATTAATTTGACTTTGACAATATCACTATTGTTAATGTAGCTTAAAATATAGTAAAGCAACAAATCTGTTGTTTAACTTCCCAGAGCAGTCCAGCAGAACTCGCTCAAGCCCAGACAGGCATTGCCCCGTCTGCCATCCAGAGAGCATTATCTAGAACACTGAACACGCAAAATAATGAGTTCTACCACAGTCAAAACCTTAGTCAACCAGCCGTATAAATACGGTTTCGTCACCGACATCGAGTCAGACACCATCCCCCGCGGCTTGAGCGAAGATGTAGTCCGCCTGATTTCCGCCAAGAAAAACGAACCGGAATTCATGCTGCAATTCCGCCTCAAAGCATACCGGAAGTGGCTGACAATGACCGAGCCCACCTGGCCCCACGTCAACTATCCCGCGATCGACTACCAACAAATTATCTACTATTCCGCCCCCAAACAAAAGCCCAAAAAGCTCAACAGTTTGGACGAAGTAGACCCGACACTCCTAGAAACCTTCGAGAAACTCGGCATTCCCCTCTCCGAACAAAAACGGCTGGGAAATGTCGCCGTCGATGCCGTTTTCGACAGCGTTTCAATTGCCACAACATTTAGAGAAAAGTTAGCCAAAGATGGCGTTATTTTCTGTTCCATCTCAGAAGCCGTCAAAGATTATCCCGAATTAATAGAAAAATATCTCGGCAGCGTCGTACCAGTCGGCGACAACTTTTTCGCAGCCCTCAACTCCGCCGTATTCAGCGACGGTTCCTTTGTTTACATTCCCAAAGGCGTCAAATGCCCAATGGAATTGTCAACCTATTTCCGCATCAACAACGGAGATTCCGGCCAGTTCGAGCGCACCCTAATTGTTGCAGAAGAAAACAGTTCTGTGTCTTACCTAGAAGGCTGCACCGCGCCGATGTTTGACACCAATCAACTGCACGCCGCCGTAGTCGAATTGGTAACAATGGACAATGCCGATATCAAATACTCCACAGTGCAAAACTGGTACGCTGGCGATGCCAACGGCAAAGGCGGCATTTACAACTTCGTGACGAAACGGGGTTTGTGTCAAGGAGTCAATTCTAAGATTTCTTGGACACAAGTAGAAACCGGTTCAGCGATTACTTGGAAATATCCCAGTTGCGTGTTAGTCGGCGACAACTCGGTGGGCGAATTCTACTCAGTAGCGCTGACAAATAACAAGCAGCAAGCTGACACCGGCACCAAAATGATCCACGTGGGAAAAAACACTCGCAGCACGATTATTTCTAAGGGAATTTCTGCCGGAAATTCATCCAACAGCTATCGCGGCTTAGTGAAAATGGGGCCTAACTCTAAAGGCTCTCGCAATTACTCTCAGTGCGATTCCATGCTGATTGGCGACAACGCTCAAGCGAATACTTTCCCTTATATTCAAGTGCAGAACCACACTGCTAAAGTCGAACACGAAGCTTCTACTTCTAAGATTGGGGAAGAGCAATTGTTCTTCTTCGCACAGCGGGGAATTTCCGCAGAAAATGCTATTTCGATGATGATTAGCGGTTTCTGTAAAGATGTTTTCAATCAGTTACCGATGGAATTTGCGGCGGAAGCTGATAAGCTGTTGAGTCTGAAACTCGAAGGAAGTGTCGGATAATTTTCGCGGCCGATAAACCCTTCCAGGCCGAGTCCATCGGTGACAACTTAAGCTCCCCGTCCGCCAGGGAATGAATTCCCTGGCTAATAGCTAAAGTCCTCTAAAGAGGACTAATGAGTTTAAAAGTTTTCTTCTCAGTCCTCATAGCGAGGACTTTAGCTTTGAGACAGGGAATTCATTCCCTGGCGGACTATCGGTTTAACGTTAAATTGTCACCAATGGGTACAGCCTAGGAACGAGAAAAAAAACTGTAAAGTGCATTGAGGAAAAGGACAAAAATAGATGATTGTAGAAAATAGTCAAGTGGTGCTATCCGTCCGCGATTTAACTGCGAATGTGGAAGATACCCAAATCCTTAAGGGTTTAAATCTGGAAATTAAATCGGGTGAAATTCACGCGATTATGGGCCCGAACGGTTCGGGGAAAAGCACTTTATCCAAGATATTAGCGGGTCATCCTGCTTATACGGTAACGGGCGGAGAAGTTACTTTTCTGGGTCAAAATTTGCTGGAATTAGCGCCGGAAGAACGCTCTTTAGCTGGCGTGTTCTTAGCTTTCCAATATCCTTTAGAAATTCCCGGCGTTAGCAATCTGGATTTCTTGCGCGTGGCTTACAATGCTCACCGCAAACATCGCGGCTTGGAAGAATTGGATGCTTTTGATTTCCAAGATTTAATCGAGGACAAGCTGGATATTGTCAAGATGAATGATTCTTTTTTAGGCCGCAGCGTAAATGAGGGTTTTTCCGGTGGCGAGAAAAAGCGGAATGAAATTTTGCAAATGGCGCTGTTGGAACCGAAGTTAGCTATTTTGGATGAGACTGATTCGGGTTTGGATATCGATGCTCTCAAGATTGTCGCCGGCGGTGTGAATCAGTTGTCAACTGCTGAGAATTCGATGTTGGTGATTACTCACTATCAGCGGTTGCTGAATTACATTATTCCTGATTTTATTCACGTCATGGAAGCCGGTAGAATTATCTTGACTGGCCCGAAAGAGTTGGCGCTCGAATTGGAAGAGCGCGGTTATGACTGGGTTGTGGAAGAGGAAGCAGCAGGAGTGGGCGCGCGATGATGAATACGCAAGTTGCTAGTAGGGAAATGTTTTTGACTGATTTGGTGAATCAGTGCGGCAAGTTGGGCGCAGCTAATAAGGAAAGTTCTGCTTACGGGTTGCAGGATTTGCGGGATGCGGCGACTGAATACGTGCTTTCTTCGACTTTTCCGACGGTGAAGGATGAAGAATGGCGCTTTACTGATTTGTCGTCGGTGTTGCAAATTCCTTTTCATATACCCCAGAGCAATCAGTCAAAAGTTAAGCTGGCTGATATCATTATGCCAGTGAAAAACAAGGCAGATTTACCATTAAGATTGGTGTTTGTCAACGGGTTTTATGCGCCGGATTTGTCAACGGTGGAGTCGTCGGTTTTTCCGAATTTGCCGATCGACTTTTACGCAGGTAATCTATCCAATGTACCCGAAAAATATCAAGGGCGCATCAGCGATGTTTTGAGCAAGCACAGACAGCAAACCGAGGTTTTTACCGCGCTGAATACTGCGGGTTTGGCGGATTCTGCGGTGGTGTTCGTGCCGGCCAATATGTCGATCGAACTTCCGATTCACTTGCTGTTCCTGACAGCGCCCGGTGCATCTGGCACGATGTCCCAGCCGCACTGCTTGGTCATAGCTGAGCCTGGAAGCAATGTCACGCTAGTTGAGGATTACGCAACTATCGGTAATGTACCAGCGTTTACTAATGCTGTAACGGATGTTATTGTCGGCGAAAACGCCACTGTGAATCACGTTCGGCTGCAGCGGGAAGGTGGAGAAGTTGTTCATATCGGCAAAAGTGCGATCGAACAATCTCGTAATAGCCGTTACACTTGTCATGCTATCAGTTTGGGAGGCAAAATATCGCGGCACAATTTAGAAGTATTTCAGCGCGGCGAAGCCACTGAAACAACTCTAAATGGTTTAACTGTAGCCTTTGGCGAACAGTTATCAGACACTCACAGTTTAATCGATTTCAATCACCCCCACGGTACAAGCCGCCAATTGCACAAGTGCATTATCGGTAACAAAGCTCGCGCTGTATTTAACGGCAAAGTTTTCGTTCGCAAAGCGGCACAATTGACAGATGCCGGACAATTGAGCCGGAATTTGTTGTTGTCGCCGAGAGCTCGCGTAGACACCAAACCGCAGTTGGAAATTGTCGCCGACAACGTTAAATGTTCCCACGGTGCAACTGTCAGTCAATTAGAAGATGATGAACTTTTCTACTTGCAAAGTCGCGGTTTGGATTTAGAAAGAAGTCGCTATTTGCTAATCGATGCTTTTGCGGCGGAAATGCTCAATCAATTACCGATTCTTGGGGTGGCGAAAATGCTTTCTACCTGCGTGGCCGTCCAAGGATAACTCATAAATATGAGGACACAGAGGACACAGCAGTGCTGTGTCCCTACAACATCTTGCACCATTTTTAACAGCCTGTAGGGGCGGGTTTCACGAATAATAATTGCCTCAAACCAACAATCTCGTAAACCCGCCCCCACCCAACGACAAATCACTAACTTCAAAAAATATGACACTTATTCAAGAAAAAACACTTGCCTCAAAAGTTCGCGGCGACTTCCCAATTTTGAATGAAAAAGTTAACGGTAAACCGCTAGTTTATTTAGACAATGCAGCTACTTCTCAAAAACCCCTAGCTGTGCTCAACGCTTGGCGTGATTACTACGGACAATACAATGCAAACGTCCACCGGGGTGCTCACACTCTCAGCGCCAAAGCGACTGATGCTTACGAAGGTGCTAGAGACAAAGTTGCGGCGTTTGTAAATGCGGCGTCGCGGCAAGAAATTGTTTACACTCGCAACGCTACCGAAGCGATTAATTTGGTCGCTTATTCTTGGGGTTTGAGCAATCTGCAAGCCGGAGATGAAATTATCCTGTCGGTGATGGAACACCACAGCAATCTCGTTCCCTGGCAAATGATGGCTCAAAGAACCGGTGCGGTGCTGAAGTTTGTCGAGTTAACGGAAACTAACGAGTTTGATTTGGAACAGTTTAAAACCCTGATTTCCCATAAAACTAAATTGGTGTCAACCGTTCACGTTTCTAATACTTTGGGCTGCATCAGTCCAGTCAAAGAAATCTGCAAAATTGCCCACAGTTTCGGCGCAAGAGTTTTAATTGATGCTTGCCAAAGCGTGCCGCACATGATAGTAGATGTGCAAGCAATAGATTGCGATTGGCTGGTTGCTTCAGGTCACAAAATGTGCGCTCCGACTGGCATCGGTTTTCTCTACGGTAAGCTGGACTTGCTGAGAGAAATGCCTCCGTTTTTCGGCGGCGGTGAGATGATTGCTGACGTGTTTCTCGATTACTCCACCTATGCCGATTTGCCGCACAAATTTGAGGCCGGCACGCCTGCAATCGGAGAGGCGATCGCCCTCGGTGCAGCAATCGATTATCTTAGTAACATTGGCATGGATAAGATTCACGCTTGCGAAGCAGAATTGAATGCTTATATGTTCCAACAATTGCGGCAAATTCCCGAAATCAAAATTTACGGGCCACAACCAGACAGCAACGGTGAAGGTAGGGCTGCATTAGCGGCATTTACAGCCGGAGAAATTCACCCTCAAGACTTGTCTACCATGTTAGATCAGGAGGGAGTCGCGATTCGTTCCGGGCATCACTGCACGCAAGCTTTGCACCGCTATTTGAACGTTTCATCTACGGCGCGGGCGAGTTTGTATTTTTACAATACTCGCGAGGAGATTGATGTGTTTGTGAAAGCGTTGAAAGAGACGATCGACTTTTTTGGTGGGATTATGGGGTAAGTTAATTAGTGATTGAAATGGCTTTTTTTTGAACCGCAGATGTCGGCGGTTCAAAAAAACAACCCCCTTTTTCATAGTATCTGGGCCTGTGGTAAAATAAAACTAGAGTTTTCTCAGCTCAAGGAGATTTTGAGATGATTGCTACTACTTCAAGTTTAGCCGAACAGAGAACACTGCTAGAAAACATTAGCTGGTCAACCTTTGAAACGTTGCTCAAAGAAATAGGCGATCGCCGAGGTTATCGCATAGCTTATGATAACGGGATGTTGGAAATTATGAGTCCTTTATACGAACATGAAAATCCCAAGATTCAGTCCGATCGCTTCATTTTCATTTTAGCAGAAGAACTCGGCATTGAAATCAAAAGTGCTGGCTCAATGACTCTCAAGCAAGAACAGGCTAAAAAGGGTATAGAACCTGACAATTGTTATTATATTCAAAGTGAACCAGCAGTCAGAGGCAGGCAAGAACTAGACTTAGAAACTGCCCCACCGCCCGACTTGGCAATTGAAATAGATATTACCAGCAGTTCAATTAATAAGTCAGGAATTTACTCGGCACTTGGCGTACCCGAACTCTGGAGATATAACGGGCGAGTTTTAAAATTTTATCAGTTAGCTTCCGAGGAGTATGTTGAATGCAATTTCAGTATTGCTTTTCCCTTTTTATCATCAACAGAAATGAGTAGGTTTTTTGAGCAGACTAAAACAATGGGAGAAATTGCATTACTGAAATCATTTAGAATTTGGGTTAGGGAAAAAATCTAAAGCGGTGAATATCGCCCTTTCGTCCATCCGCGTTCATTGTGGCACGGGCGTCCCGCCTGTGAAAAAGATGCGGTTTAACAAAAGAGCGATCGCCCAACTAAAACTCCCTAATTTCAGGATAAACAAACTGATAACCCGCCGCCTTAATCTTTTGATTCGACACGCTAGCATTATAAGGCCGCACGCTAGGACTTCCATCCCAAGAAACTTTAGGCAAATTATTAGCTTCAAAAATGCGATCGAGCAATTCACCACTCGATAGCGACACATCCCCGACTAAATTGTAAATTCCCTGCAATTGATTTTCCAAAGCAAAAGTTAACCCCCCAACAATATCATCTCGATGCACCCAATTAGTAGCATCTTCCCCCCTACCGGGACGAGTGCTCCCAGCCCAGCCTCTAAAGATTTTAACTAATTCTCGCCCAGGCCCATAAATTCCTCCCAAACGGAGAATGCAGACTTGAAGATTGGGACTAGATGCTGCTAATAAAACCTGTTCTGTTTCTGCGAGAATTTCACCGTTTGGATTAGCAGGCGCGACGGGGGATTCTTCATTTACCAATTCACCTTGGCGATCGCCATACACAGAATAAGTACCCGTATAAATAACCTGCTTGACTGTCGGTATCTGCTGTAAAACCGCTACTAAAGTTGTCGCCGTATCTAAATAACTTTCCCGATAAGCATGAGGATTTGGAGCACCTACGCACAGCATAACAGCATCTTGTTCTTGCAGTACAGCCCTCATTGCATCTTTGTCATTTCCTTTGAGCACGGCTACCCGCTGCGCGACACCCTCCAACTCAACTACTCGCGTCGCCGTGGTAGTTGTCGCCGTCACGGTACAATCAGATTTGCCACGTAAATGTTTGGCTGTCGCAGTACCCACATAGCCGCAGCCGACGATCGCAACTTTCATAAAAAATCCTCCATTGTTTCATGCTGTCTAAAATTATTGCCGGTTTCTGAAATCATGGCGCGCTGAGTTTTGTGGTAAAATGCAAAGCATCGTTATCAATCGGAGTAGCATCATGTCCGAGAGAGATATTTTTGCCACCTCCTCAGAAAGCGAACTTTTAGCTTTTTATGGTTCTTTGTTTGCGATCGCAGCCGCCGACGGTTCCATTGATATTGACGAACTAGATTTGTTGTTTAAAACCATAAATTTAGACAAATTTTCTGACTCTGCAAAGACTCAAATCCAATCCTACACAGCCAGTCCCCCATCACTGGGCGACTGTTTGCAAACACTCAGCCATTCACAACAACCGCTGCGTTTGGGAGTCATGTATTTTTTAATTAACATTGCTGGCGCAAATAAGACGCTGCATCCTGCAGAAAGCGAGGCGATCCAATCAGCCAAAAAACTGCTAGCGGTTTCCGACTTGCAAATCCAAGCCATGCAGGAATTCATCAAGGAAAATGGGTCTGAAACCCCGTCCTTGTAGGACGGCTTTACATAGATATTTGTTAAGACGTACTATTTCACATAAGACGTGCTATTATGTAAAGCAGCACATTTAAGGTAAATATGACATTAAAAGCCTTCAGCTACCGATTCTACCCAACGCCAGAACAAGAAAGTTTGTTGCGACGTACTTTGGGTTGCGCCCGTTTAGTCTACAACCGTGCTTTAGCAGTAAGAACTGAAGCTTGGTACACAGAACAGAAACGGGTAGGGTATGCTGAGACTTCTTCAATGTTAACCGAATGGAAGAAAACTGAAGAACTAGATTTTCTTAACGAAGTTAGCTGCGTGCCATTGCAACAATGCTTGAGACATTTACAAGCGGCTTATACCAACTTTTTTGATGGACGGGCAAAATATCCTAACTTCAAAAAGAAACGCAATGGTGGTAGTGCAGAATTCACTAAGTCAGCGTTCAAATTTAGGGATGCACAAGTCTACCTAGCAAAAAGCACCCAAGCATTGCCAATTCGCTGGAGCCGGACATTACCTAATGGTGCGACACCATCAACTATTACAGTAAAGCTTGCACCATCAGGCAGGTGGTCAGTTTCTCTGCTGGTAGATGTTGAAATTGAAAAGTTACCCAAAACAGGTGATCAAGTCGGTATTGACTTGGGAATTACAAGCTTGCTTGCTTTAAGCACTGGTGAAAAGATTGCCAATCCCAAAGGATTTAAGACAAAGTATCGCAAGCTCAGAAGAGCGCAGAAAGCTTTAATCCGTAAGCAAAAGGGATCAAATAACCGTTACAAAGCACGGCTCAAAGTAGCGAAAGTGCATCAACAAATTACTGATGCAAGAAAAGACTATCTTCACAAGTTAACGACGCGGTTGGTGCGTGAAAACCAAACCATCGCCGTAGAAGACTTAGCTGTGAAGAATATGATTAAAAACCCCAAACTTGCCGCTTCTATAAGTGATGCAAGTTGGGGCGAATTGGTCAGACAACTTGACTACAAGTGTGATTGGTATGGTCGCACTTTAGTTAAGATTGACCGCTGGTTTCCGAGTTCTAAACGATGTGGAAATTGCGGACACATCGTTGACAAGTTGCCGTTGAATATTCGGGAATGGGATTGTCCTAGTTGTGGGACGCACCATGATCGTGATATCAATGCGGCGAAGAACATTTTGGCGGCAGGGCTTGCCGTTTCAGTCTGTGGAGCGACTGTAAGACCCCAACAGAGTAAATCTGTTAAGGCTGGTGCGAAACTCCCTAGGGGACAGAAGCAGAAACCTAAGTCGTGAGTCTTAGGAATCCTCGCCCTTATAGGGCGGGGTGGATGTCAACGCAGACATGAAACAAATACGGGAGGCCGCGCCCAATAAAAATCAGGTTTCAGCATCTTTCAATTCTGCTGTTTACCAGCTTAAAACTAAGGGCATTCCTCTCGATGTGATCGACCGAAGAGAAACCACAACACACCTCAGCAACCCCCAAATTAACTATTCAGATGAAAGTTTTTGGGCTAAACTTAAAAACTTTGCTTTAACCGCAGGAAGAGAAGTAGTTGAAAAAGCTTTGATTCTCTACTATACGGCTCAAAACCCAAACGTGCCTGCTTGGGCAAAAGGAGTTGTAGTTGGAGCTTTGACCTATTTTATATCTCCTGTCGATGCGATTCCCGATATATTAGTCGGCATCGGATTTACCGATGATTTAGGAGTATTGCTGGCGGCAATAGCTACTGTTTCAGTATACATTAATGCTGATACTAAAGAACAAGCAAAACAAAAAATGAAAGATTGGTTTGGCAAATAATATTAGAAGTCAGTAGTCAGTAGTCAGTAGTCAGTAGTCAGTAGTCAGTAGTCAGTAGTCAGTAGTCAGTAGTCAGTAGTCAGTAGTCAGT
>NZ_JAUBOR010000028.1:8814-10359 GCF_036700305.1 Microcoleus sp. Z1_A1 | reverse complement strand
AGTCATTAGTCATTAGGAATAATTACCAATTACCAATTACCAATTACCGATTACCAATTACCAATTACCGAGTTCAGTCTTTAATCGGCTTACCATCTCGATTGACAATACGGCTTTCACCATCCTTAGCCGTGACATTTTCATAAACCCCTTCATCCCGCTTCACGTACTTGCTGAACCCCTGATTTTTATAATCGGTGTCGGATGTCGGCTTCATCAACCTCGGAGCGCTCAGCAGTCGGCGTACCGGCGCATCTGCGGGAGTCTCCCCGGGTTCGCGCTTCGCCAACTCGCACAGTTGGCCCCAAGTCGAAACTTCCAGGTTCATGCTGTGCCAAACTTCTAACTGCTGGTTGTTTTCGGGACACAAATAATCGTATACAGGCATACTAAGAATCTCGTTTGCAACTACTAAAATTACTAATTGCACGGTTATTGAGAATATTATAGCTCAACATTACTAATAATTCAACCCTAAAAATTAAACTTTACTATTTTTAACGGTTGTTGAAACCATAAATCAGCTATATTATTAACCCTGTGTGCTTGCTCCCGGATGCGATCGAGACAAAGCCCAAAAGTACGCTACCCTGAAATCCTCTGACTCGATCGCACGATCGCACGATCGACAGCAAATGCCCGCAAGACTTCCGTGAATGCCGTCAAAGGATCGATCGTCATTTTCAGACTGTACGCAAATCACAGATTCTAAGTTTCAAATTTATTTATTTACTCACCACCGAGGATTTACCGATGAGCGATTTCAAAGTTACGCCAGAAGTAGAGCTGAACACAGCTCAAATGTTGGAGCGATACCAACTGCAAGATGAGACAACTCTGCGGCGTTGGGCAAAACTGCACGGCATCAACAGCACCCGTGGTTTCTTCTATCCCAGTGAAGTAGATTTGATGGATCACGCTCACCACCATCTCTACAATTTGGGAATGAGCATTGCTGAGTACCAAAGTCTTTTAGACCGACGCCGCACCAATTCCCAGACACCGGGCGACCAAAATAAAACAGTAGCAAGTCAAGTTGCTGACGAAGCATACGATGCTATAGAAACGCTGACCGATCAGTATGCTGAAGCTATTGATTTAATGGGAGAACGTATAGCAGACCATTTCATCGATGAACTCGATTTATCTGTGATGCGGCACCTTTCTAAAAAAGTGCAAGACCGCCGCACTCTCAACGGTCAAACCAAAAAGCCTAACCGTTTTCTCCAAGTGATTAAAGCCGTGTTGCAACCGAGCAGCGAAAATACGCTTCTGGTTCCCAAAAAAGATGAGGACTCTAGTTTAGAATTAGAACAGCATCACCGACTCGGCTAGCCGCAGATATTCTTGAAAGACTAATAGACTTTTTGTCAAATTTACTGGTCAAATTTACTGGTCAAATTTACTGAAAAGCCCACCTGAACCCTCCCCTTGTCAAGGGGAGGGAGCAAGAGTCAATCGATTGCGCGATTTTAGATTTTAGATTTTAGATTTTAGAATTGAGGCATTGACCCCACGGATAAATTCGGCTTGTCAAGGGGAGGG
>NZ_JAUBOR010000028.1:0-8714 GCF_036700305.1 Microcoleus sp. Z1_A1 | reverse complement strand
TTAGATTTTAGAATTGAGGCATTGACCCCACGGATAAATTCGGCTTGTCAAGGGGAGGGAGCAAGAGTCAATCGATTGCGCGATTTTAGATTTTAGATTTTAGATTTTAGATTTTAGATTTTAGAATTGAGGCATTGACCCCACGGATAAATTCGGCGGCTCCTTTATCGGATACAGGTTTTTTGTTTCTGGGTCCTGAGTCTGCTTTCGGAATGAATCCGGGGGGTTTTATCCTGGATGCTTTCGGTCACATTTTTTATATTATTAAGGGGAATTGAAGAGAATAAATAGAGGTTTTCCTGAAGCCTAAATAACTTTTGAACTGATGTTGGTTTCGCGAATCAGCCCAACCTAATATAACTGAGGACAGATGGCGCGATCGCCAAAATTAGAGATAATATTTCCAGAATTGAACCTGTCAAACTTGCCCAAGGTAAAAAAATGATTAAATCCTGGATGGTAATTGGAGGCGTCGCCTTTGTAGTAGCACTAGCAGCTAACTTCATCCCGCCCAGCGACATCCAATGGTTCAACCGCTTGCAGCGTCCGAGATGGCTAGTATTTGAAAAAGCAATTCCCCTAATTTGGACAGTAATTTTTATTTGTGCAGCTTGGTCAGCAGTGATAGTGTGGGAAAAACAACCAGGAACTCAGGAGACTTGGCTGAGAATGGGTTTGTACCTGCTTTTAGAAATAGTAACTATGTCTTACACCTCGGTTATGTGCAAAGTTAGGAGCCTAAAAGTCGGCACAATAATCGGCGGAACGGGCGCTATTTTAAGCGTAATCCTAGCTTTAACAGTGTTGCCAGTTTCCGAGCCAGCCGCCCTGTTATTGCTGCCTTACATACTTTGGAGTCCGATCGGCACTTACACCACTTGGGCAATGATGCACCTAAATCCGGCGGATGTTTAATTGATCTAAAATTACAGGTAATTGGTAATTGATCATTGGGAAAAAGGTAATTGCTAAGATGTACCTCACCCAATAGAAAACTGCTATAGCAAGCCTCGTATCAATTGTGAAGTCTTTCTCTTGTCTCTCTTCTCTTCCTTTTCTTCCTACCCTACCCTTCGGGAACCCCTGCGGGGAACGGGAACGGCTTCGCCGAACGCGCCCTTTGCGTCTTCGCGGTTCGTTAAATAGAGATTCTCTGAGTTTTATCGCGTGGTGGGGGTGGCTTTATTTAATTTGTTGACAATGTGAGTATGATTCGTAAACCCACCCCTAGAAGTTGATTGAGAATGATGGTTGATTTGAGTTAAAACTCAAATCAAGCACTAATTCTCAGACTTTAAACCCCCGCCCAATGTCGGGCAAACCAGTTAACCTAGCGATTGCCAGAGCTGGTGGGAGGCTCAATTTCCGGCGGTTCGGGAGGGGGATATTCAGCATCGGGAGATTCAGGCTCAGGAGGGTTCAGCGACTCCTCCCAAACTTGGATTTGCGATCGAGCTTGCTCAAAAGCCCGAGTACCCGAAGGAATTTTCTTCAAAGTCGCGATCGCCCCAGCCAGATCCGACGACGACTCTTCGACACCAAGCGCCAAAATCCGCTGACTCCACTCATCAATCGCCTCACTCGCCTGCCACCGGAGCGAACTCGACTCCGGCACCTGACTTGCTAGCGCAATAGCCGTTTGCAAAGCGTCAGCAGTCCCGGATCGGGCCGTCTGACGGGCGTTCTGCAAATTTTGCTCGCCCTGAAATTGAGCCTCCCAAGTCCGAATGTTCGATCGAGCTTCCTGATAAAGCACCCGTCCCGATCGAATCCGGCGCGCCATCTCAATTGCCCCCGCCAAATTGCCGGCCGCCGCTAGCTGCTGAGCTCTATCCAAAAACGGCTGGTCAACAAGCCGCTGTCTCCTCTCGATCCAAGCTTGAATTTTGGCTTGAGCTTCCACGTAAAGCGCCCTACCTCTACCGATCCGAGAAGCTTGAGCAACGGCGGCTTCCAGAGCATTCGGATCGCCCATACTCGCCAAATCGTTCGCTCTTTGCAAATACGGACTGTCTTCGAGCAGCTCGATTTGACGGCTCAAGGTGCTAATTTGACGGCGAGCTTCCGAAGCGCGGGGATTTGATTCCGGGACTGTTTGCAATTGGGCGATCGCAGCCCTCAAATCATTTACCCCACCAGGCGCCGCCAGCCTGCTTGCCAAATCCAAAACTTTGACATCAGCCATTTCTTGTTGCCAGCGGCCGACTAAATCTTGAGCTTGTTTGTACAAAGGGCGGCCCGAATTTAACTTTTGAGCAATCTCGATCGCCTTGGAGAAACCCTCAACAGAGCCAGTCAAAGCCTGAGAAGTAGCATTCGCCAACTCATTAAAATCCTGTACTTGTTCCCTTAAATTTGCCGACTCTGGAATCTTATTAGCGATCGCCATCGCCTCCTGCCAATCCCCTGCTTGCAATCGTTTTTGGGCGATCTCCAGAATTTTCTTGCTAAATTCCGCGATCGCCTTATTGGCAGCTTGATACAAATAACTGTTTTGATCAATTCCCTGAGCCAGCTTAATCCCCGTCACCAGATTGTCGAGACCTCCCTCGGAGGCTGTATTTCGGGCTTTTAGCAACTTATTGCCCTCCGCCTTAGTCGTCTGAATTAGCTTAGTCAATTCCTCGTACTTAGCCGATTCCCAGAAAGTATTTCCCAAATCCAAAAGCAGAGTAGCTTGGCTGAAAGCCAGCGGCCACTCTTCCTGACGCAAGTGGTCTTCCGCCGTGCGGTAAATTTTCTCTGCATCGCTCCATATCGACTGCCACTTTTCAATCTGCTTTTCCATCTTCGGGTAAGCGGGAACGTTTTTAGGAACCTTACGAGCGAGGGCAATCGCCTCATCCAGCTTTCCTTCTTGGAAACTAGCATTTCCCAGCCTAATAATATCCTCCGACCACCGATCGATTTGAGTGTTAATTCTCGGCCGCAGCGGATGGTTTTGTGGCAAAGCATTAACTAATTCGATCGCCCTGAGCAAATCATCCGCCGTCCGCTTGCTTGCTGCTTCTTGAGCACAAAAAAAGCGATCGTTAGCAGAAGCCGTCGGCCAAAAAATCTTTGAGCAATTTGACTGCGAGGTGAGGTTGAGCAAAGACGCAATTGCCACAAACCCCATACCCACCGATAGCATCAAACTCAGCGCCAGCCAAAACTGCCACTTATTCGACCAGTTCCGCCAAAACGGATTTTGTTCCTCCGGCGGCTGCGAGTTTTCCCCAGACAAATTCGGCGGTAGTTCCAGATGCCCTCCCGGCAGTTTTCCCGAAGTAACCAACTCTCGGAGCTCTTTAAGTCGTTGGGCCCGGTTTTTCCTTGCTGGTAAGCGCACCAGCGACGAAGTATCCTTTGTTGACTCCAAGGATTCTGATGCAGACCAACGGCCTGGTATTTTGCGATCTTGACTCATATCCTCACCACAAACAGCAACCAGCCAGCGTTAGTTATTTAAAAACTGCGAGCGCTGCTATCAACTGCTCTATAAAATGTATTCATCACTTTTACATACTCCCGTCGGCCCCAGACTGCAAGAGCCGATCGCCAAACCGCCACAATCAAAATTTTGTGATTAGGTAATTGATAATGCGTAATTGGCAATTGGTCAAGGCCATCATCCCTAACTCGCACTCAATAGAGCCAATTACACATTATCGTCTCAAGAACCGGAGTTTGAGCGCAAATCGCCGATGAGTTCCGCAAGTTGGTCGCTATTAGCTTGGTAAACCTCGTTGCAGAAATGGCACGTAGCCTCAGCCCCCCCATCTTTTTCAATCATGTCTTGGAGTTCCGCTTCGCCCAACATTTTCAAAGCTCCCAAAACTCGATCGAACGAACAGCCACAGTCAAAGCGCACCATCTGAGTTTCCGGGAAAATTTCCAGGCCCATATCTCCCAGTAACTCTTCGAGAATCTGGTGCAGCGTTTTGCCCGATCGCAGCAGTGGCGTAAAGCCCGACAATTCAGCAACTCTAGATTCTAAAGTTTGCACCAATTTTTCGTCCGTTGCCGCCTTCGGCAGAACCTGCAACAGCACACCCCCAGACGCTTCTACCCCGCCCGCCCCCACAAACACCCCCAAAACCAGAGCCGAAGGCGTTTGCTCGGAGGTTGCCAAATAGTGAGTCAGATCGTCGCCAATTTCGCCGGAAACCAATTCCACCGTACTTGAATAAGGGAAGCCGTATCCAACGTCCCGCACCACGTACAAATACCCGTCACCTATTGCCCCGCCGACATCTAGTTTGCCTTTAGCATTGGGCGGCAGTTCCACTTCGGGATTATCCACATAACCTCGAACTGTTCCATCAAGTCCTGCATCAACCAGAAGCCCGCCCAGTGGCCCATCTCCTTTGATGCGAATGTTGACCCTCGATTCGGGCCGCTTCATGCTGGAGGCGAGTAACAGCCCTGCTGACATCGTGCGGCCGAGGGCGGCTGTAGCGACGTAGGAGAGCTTGTGCCGCCGTCTTGCTTCTTCGGTGAGGCGGGTGGAAATGACGGCTACAGCGCGAATTCCGCCCTCTGCGGCTGTAGCGCGAATTAATTGATCGGCCATGAAAAACCTTACTTTGTCTTGTGATACCTTCTTGAACTATTTTAGAAGTTCTTGAAGGTTGTGGCAGCAGAGAGCAGCAGTTGACTCGCCGGGCCTGGGAGTGCGATCGAACTTGTTTTAACTATCAAAGCAATAATATTACATTTCGCAATTTATGTTGATAAAATTTAAAGTTTTTTTGAACAAATAAAACTCCAAGCCGTGTATGCTTTGCTACATAGAAAGACAAAAAGAGTATATTTACAGAATTTCGCGCATTGATGTGTAGCGTCAGTTTTTATCCCAACGTATCTGCATCTATCTGCGCCTGTCTGCGGTAAATTTTTACTTTTTAGTTAATTTTTCGATGGCGATTCGGGTTTACTGCTAAATAATCATGAGGATATATGAATAAAATTCAAGACGTTTTATTGCCTCTGGAAAAGCCCTTTGAAATTAATCCAGAATTAACAAAAACCGATTTATTAACGTCAGGAAATTTACTAACTTCAAGCAGCATTACCGACAGTTCCAACAGCATTCCCGTTCCACTTTTACAAACATCCACTGTCAATTTTTTAATCCCCCAAAAAGTTGAAGATGCCAATAGTTTTGAACAATTTTTAACACAACCGCAACTCTTGGGTGCAGCCCCAAATGCCTCGCCCTCAGCCTCCGCAAGCAGCGACATCTTAACCGGCGAAAAAGTAGAAACACAAGCTGACCGCACCGTTTGGAGCCAACTCCTCGGCGCATCCACCCCCGAACGGCAGGCAAAAAATAGCACTTTGCCAGCCGGAGTTTTCCAAGTCGGTGCTAGCGGACAAGTCAGTGCAGACTACCTGTTTGATGGAGGATACTACCAAGGGGAACTGGCTATTTTCAGCATGAAGGGGATGGAAACCTTAATCCCCGGTTCAAAACCCTTCATTCTAGAGGCATTCCGCAGAGTTCTCACCAATTCCACGTTAGGTCGCGTTGTAATCCGCGACTCTACCGAAGGCGCCAAATTCAGCGGTTCAATGCCAGGAGAATTTAATTGGGGTTCGGGGCCATACACCGGCCTCAAAAACTTCACCATGACCCCAGGTGACACCTTCGCGGTCATGGTGATTCCCAATGGCACAATACAAATATCTTACGCCACCCAATTGCTGTGGAATTTATTCCCCGATCGCCGCCCTTTATTCTCTGTCTCCCCAACTAATTCTACCAACAGCGGCTACCAGCTAGCACTCGCCGACATTACAGGTTCGGGCAATACCTTTGCCATTGAAGACGAGCCGGCGGCCCAAACAGACCGCGACTACAATGATATTATCGTCAGCTTTATCGGCGCGAGTGGCAGCGCCACCCCACTCAACAGTGTCATCAACCCAGCCAAAGAATGGCGCACCACCCCTCTGGGACAGCAAATTATCAGCTACGCTAACAGCTTAGTTCCCAACGATACAACACCGCCCGCGATCGCCGCCACCCTAACCAACGATACCGGAACATCCAACAGCGATCGCATTACAAACAATCCTACGATCGGCGGTACCGTCACCGACAGCAGCAGCATAGCCAGCTTCCGCGCCGGTTTCGACGACACTCCCATTGCCGAATTCGCTGACATCACCCCCCTCCTCAACAGCAGCGGTAGCTTCACCCTCAACCGCACCCAACTCGAAACCATCCGCCGCAACCCCCTCAGAGATGGCATCCACACCCTCCGCCTCATAGCCACCGACTCCCGTGGCAACACATCAAACACTTTCAGCCTCAACTTCACCCTCGACACCGCCGCACCCCAAACAGCCCAGCAGACACCAATTCCCGGAGGCAACCACAGCAACACAGTCCGACTCATCGGTACTGCAACCGACACCGCAACAAATCTATCCAACCTGCAATACACCGTCGATGGCGGCAGCCCCAACACCTTGAATCCTGGAACCGACGGCAAGTTCGACTCCTTGCCGCCCAACTCGCCGCTAGCCACCGGCAGCCACACCACTGTTCTAGAAGCAACAGATACCGCCGGCAACCAAACATCCCAGACGGCCAACTTCTCCGTCGCCAACAACTTCACCGTCGCCCCTCCAGCAACAACAGGTTGGGCAGCAGCATCAACGGACACTGTACTCCTGGCCGAACGCAACAGCAAACTCGTCCAAGCCGTAATGCCCGTACAGTTAGGGCAAACCACAGGGAGCCGCACCCTGCGGTTCCAACTGGCAGCCAACTTCGACAAAACAGATACAGCATCGGCAATTGAAGACTTGTTTCAGGTGTTCCTAGTTTCTCCAAGCGACTCCAACCAAACCCTGCTCGATGGGGGAACACCCGGAACCCCGCTATTTTCGCTAGCCGGCAGCAAAGCCGAATTCGTACCTGGACGAGTGCGGTACAGCGGCGACACCGTAGAAATCGATTTGACCAGTTTGAAAAACAGCAGCAGCGGTAATCTGCTGTTCAGATTAACCGACAGCGACACCGATACCGGCAGTACCGTAGAAGTCAAGAACCTCACCAACACCGTCGATGAAGAAGGTACCGCCAGCCCAGTCTTTCTGCCAGCGCAGAACAAAACCGCCAGCGGTGGCAGCCTCGATACCGACAACCTGACAGCGGCCCCTGATTTAAAAGTAAATTTCAGTCAGGTACAGTTTGACCCCGCCACCGGCAACTACAAAGCATCAGTACAGGTACAAAATACAGGCAGCCCCGTCAGCCGCAGCGTCGCAGTAGTTTTTCCCGATTTGCCAGCCGGAGTAACCCTGCAAAATCCCGACGGTACCGATAGCAGCGGCAAACCCTACATCAATTTGCGCGGTGCTATTCCAGCCGGGGGATTGGATACTGGGGCTATTTCAGATGCTGTAGAATTAGTCATCAGCAATCCCAACTTTCAGAAATTTTCCCTCACCGCTACAGCCATTGCCGGTGCGGCAAATCAAGCGCCAAACTTGACCGCAATTCAAACCATCGATGTTAAAGTCGGAGAGACATTCAAGCTGCCCCTCACTGCAACCGACCCCGACGGCGACCCTATTAGCTTTGCCATCAAATCGTCCACTCCCTTACCCACGGGCAAGCTCTCCGGCAACGGCACCCTAGAAATTTCTCCCACTCCCGAAGAAATCGGAACCTACAACTTTACGGTAGTCGCTAGCGATGGAGTTTTAGAAACTTCTCGACCTGTTACAGTTAACGTTACCCCTTCGACTGCCGGCCTCACTCGCATTTCAGGAGTAATTCAAAACACCAACCAGCAACCCTTAGAAGGTGTGTTGGTGGGACTCGGCGACTTGCGGGCAATAACAGCAGCCGACGGTTCCTTTGAAATTCTGCGGCTGGAATTTCCCGGTTTGGCTGAGCTCGGACTTCCCGAATTAGTGCCGCCAGACACCCTGCTAATTTACGGCGACGGCATTAGCGGCGAAGAAAACTACCCCTACATTGCCGAAAAACTGCCGCTGTTACTGGAACACGAAGTTTACTCCAACGTTAACAACGTCATCTCTCGTCCGATTTACCTGCCGCCGATCGACACCGCCAACGGCAAAAACATCAACCCAGCCGCCGACACCACTGTCACCACCGCAGCGATTCCCAAAGCATCGGTATTTGTCAAAGCCGGTTCCCTCAAAGACGCTGAAGGCAACCCCTACACCGAAAACCTCAGCATCACCGAAGTCCCCACAGAATTAACCCCCGCCGCCCTGCCCCCCAACCTGCACACCGACTTAGTAGTCACCATTCAGCCGGGGGATATGGTGTTTACCACTCCAGCCCCTCTATCCTTGCCCAACCGCGCGGGATACGCAGCAGGCACGACAATGGATTTGTGGTCGATTAACCCCACCACAGGCTTCTTCGACAATGTAGGCACCGGTCAAGTCACCACCGACGGCACCGCCATCGAAACCGTTTCAGGCGGCATCCGCAACAGCAGTTGGCACTTCTTCGCCCCCCCAGCACCTTCGCCCAAAAATCCGGGTCAAGACCCCCGCAACCCCAAAGACAAGTGCAACGAATGCAAAGCAAAAGGCGGCTTAACCTCTTCCGTAGAAATGCACTCCGGGGCAGTAATTGAAACACACGACCTCGTACCCTACCAGTCAATGGGAGAAACCCGCAGCTTAACTCTAACCTACGATTCTCTCAGAGCAGACCCCAGACCCATTGTCCATTT
>NZ_JAUBOR010000027.1:0-91141 GCF_036700305.1 Microcoleus sp. Z1_A1 | reverse complement strand
GTCTACACAGTCTCTTATGCTTATTTTGTTAACTTTGTCAAGTTCATATTATACCAAATTAGATGAGCTTACCCTGCCATTTTTTTAAAGACTCACAGGCGAATTCACTGGTATTTTTACTATTTCTTAATGTTATATATCCTCGGTTTTGTTGAGAATCATAAACCCCATGTGGGCTCACTTTACCGTGACCTAAACTCCAAAAATCCCGATCGAAAGTAGTGACAGGTTCCTTTGTATAGAGAGTTCCCGGAGGATACAAATTTCCTAAAACTTTTTTCTTTTTGGTATCAAAACGGTTGGATAGGATTGCTGGCTTCTCTATACTCCGTATCCACTTTCGCAATATTTTAAAATTGAGCGTCACGATTTTCATTAATTACTATTATTTGTTTTTTGTTTTCGTTTCAAATACCAATGATTTTTTAATAGTTTTGCCACTAAGGAATGAGAATTAAATAACTTACAATCCGTGATGGTTCTTGTGGGATGGGCGTCCTGCTCGTCCAGAAAGGGCGGGCTATAAGCCCAACCCCTACTCCCCACTTTCAAGAGTGTAAATTATTTAATTCGCGATCGTAAGGGGAGACTAATGGTAAAACCTGCCGCTTGTATTGCAGAAGCTATTTCTTTATGGGTCAAATTAGTTTATTTGATTAACTCATTCATTGGGTTTCAGGCTGTGTGATTTTTTAAAATGTATAAAAATTCTGCATCAATGGCGATTTTAGTAGACAGAATACTTTTTCTTTCCCCTCCTCTCTTTCTGATCCTGGAACTATTCAGTGTCTCTGAGTCCATTTTTTCTAAATCTTCTATTACCTTGATGATAGTATTTCGACTGCATCCCAAAATTTGCATTACATACCTAATTCCACCCCATCCTAATTTTTGAGCTTAAGAAAGCTGCATATCTTCTTTTGTTTTTTTCTGATAATAATGATGTATAAAGTTTTTTAATTTTTGACTCAATTCAATTAGACTCAGACCGGGAGTTAAAAGTAAATTAGAAGAGTTAACTATAAAAATCAGTTGTGAGTTGTTCTCTGTAGGAGTAAAAATTGTCATCTCACACTTTATTTCATTATAACCGATAACTCATCAACTTATTTATTTTTCATTTCTAACTTCCTTAGATAGTGATGCTCAACTTTTAGGTCGAGCTCTCCGAAAACATTGGGGGATTGAAAATGAGGCTCATTGGGCTTTAGATTCTACCTTTGCTGAAGATGCCTGCCGGATTCGCTTTTTCCACAGTCCCCAGAATTTAGCTGTCCTGCGACGGCTCGCGCTCAATGCCTTCAATCGTGAACTGACTTACAAACGTAGTTTTAGACAAAAAATGAAAAGGGCAGCTATGGATAGTGATGATCTGATTCAAATTATTCGTTCTTGTTTTGCTGACAATATATTAGATTCTTTTGAGTCCTTTTGTCAAGGGTGATTGAGATGCTTTTACCATGTATTAATTCGCGGATTGGATGCTGAAAATTTACGGGAAATTGGTGTACGATCCGAGGGAAGAAGCTTTGGGAGTATCAAGCAATATCGGAAGATGAATTTGACTAAAAAAATCAAATAAAGGAGTGATGCAAAGTAACCTGGTTTTAAGGTAAAGAATGTCGATTTTGATTCGGCGTTGGGTAATAAGAAAGGGGGTAGCGAACCCGGATTGAGTATTATCAGTTTAACACTCCTCATAGCGAAGATTTTTGCGAGGAGACAGGGAATTAATTCCCTGTCTGGATTTCGGCAAAACGCGCTATTTTATCCACATTAATCAGAGTTTATCTCCGGTTAAAAATCGGGTTCTGCAGCCAAAAGCTCGATCGACAAATCCATCTGTTCCTTCCCCCGCGCCAAAAAGCTTTCGCACTGCTGCCAACACTCTACAGCCACCCCAAACTGCTCGAAAACCTCCTCTAGGGGCAACTCTCCCGATTCCACCCGATCGATAATTGCTTCAATTCGATCGACCGTTTCCTCATAATTCCAGTCAGACTGGCGCAACTGCGAATCAATCATAACTTGTCTTCCGCATCCAATACTTCTACAATCTTAACTTTCAGCCGGCCCCGACTCAACCTCACAGTCAATTCCTCTCCCAATTCCAAACCGTCAGTTGTGCGGACGATCGTACCGTCACTTTGGATTACCGCCGCATAACCCCTTTGCAAAACCGCCGCCGGATTCAGTGCGGATAACTTTTCTTGCAATACTTCCAGTTTACCAGTTGCCTGCCGCAAAGTTCGGGATGTCGCAGGCAAACGTTTTAATCGATTTTGTAACTGTTGCAAATGCTCTTCTTCTGCCTGAAATCTGGCCCGCACAGCACTTGCTAAATTGACCATTCGCTGCTTGTGTTCAAAGTAAATATCTGCTAAAATTGGTACAGCTTGAGCCGCCGCCGCAGTAGGAGTGTGGGCTCGTTTATCTGCTACTAAATCGGCGAGAGATTCGTCTCTTTCGTGCCCGATACCAGTGATAATTGGAATCGCACAATTGGCGATCGCCCTGACAACTCTCTCATCATTAAAACAAGCCAAATCTTCCGCCGCCCCGCCGCCCCGCCCTAACACGATCACCTCCGCCCTACCGTCCAATTCTACACGGGCGATCGCCCTAGCAATCGCAGCAGCAGCGAATTCCCCCTGCACTCCTGTCGGCGACAGCAACACCCGCAAACCCGGATATCTTTGGGCTAGAGTGCGCTGAATGTCTCCCCAAGCAGCGCCAGTATCGGATGTCACCACGGCCACAATTTGCGGGTGTGCGGGAATCGGGCGCTTTCGGGCGGGATCGAAGAAACCCTCAGCATCCAAGCGCGATCGCAATTGCTGCAACCGCAAAGCCTGCAATCCTTCCCCAGCCGGCAGCGATTGCACAACCGTCAACTGGTACTCGCCGCGATTTTTGTAAACCCGGATGCTTCCCAAAACCAGCAACTGTTCCCCTTTTGCGGGAATTTGCACCAATTTTGGCCGCTGAGAATTCCACACCACGCAGCGAATCGCAGCGCTTTTGTCGGTGTCGCAGAGAGTGAAAAAGCAGCCGCTGGGGTGGTGCGAAACGTTCGACACCTCGCCTGTCAGCCAAATTGATTGCAGGTTGCGATCGCCCTCCAACAAGTCTTGCAGGTAAGATGTTAGTCCAGCAACAGATAAAGCTGTATCGGGAAGAATTGAAGTCATCCAATTTTAGATTTTAGATTTTAGATATTAGATTTTAGATTTAGGCTACTATCAATGCTTCGGACAGTGTGTGATTGCCAAGCGTAAAATAAGGGTTTCAGGGCGATTGTGCAATCTCCTTCATAACGGAAAATCACTGATTTCAGAAGACAATCTAAAAATACTCCGGACTATTGTACTATATCTAAGGTAATTTATTTGTAGGCTGAGCGGGCGATCGTAAATTTAACTGCAAACAAACTAATGATATCAGATACAATGACTTCGATTAATGTGCTGCGCCAAGAGGCTGCGGCGATCGGCATTACTGAGGAAGAAGCCAGAAAATATGGCGACCTCCGACATAAAAGAACTTGGTCTTTGGCGATCGAACATCACCTCTCAATGCAAGATTTTGCCGTTGGCGAAGCCCTCGAAGAGGATCGCATAGAACAATCCTTCACAACTTCCGAACCCGATTCCTCCAGCGCACTCAACCACTCTCAGACTGAAGAGTCGAAAGACTATGGTATTCAGCTAACTGCGAACCTAGGCGAATCTAGAGTAACCAGGGAGAACCAAACAGCCTCTGTTGCTTCGCCACAACAGCAAGCAGTAGCAATCGGGCGATCGCCCGGTAATTCCGACCACCGCAGCGACCACAACCGAGGTTTTAAACAAGTAGTTCAAAATCATATTAAAGCATTAACAATCGCATCCGCCTCCCGCACAAATCTACTCCATTCACAACTGGGCAATTGGGTGTGTCCTGAGTGTGGGTCGGAGGGCGAACTGGGTTGTTACCTTTGCGCCGGAGAAGGCAATGTAGGGGACATTGCAGCTATTGGCTGGACGCTAGCTTATATGGAAATGTTGGGCTGTTCTGCTCGCGAAATTGAACCGTTGAGAAAAATTTCTCCTTCACTTAATATTCTGGAATTGAATTTAAAAGTTTGTGTTGCTATCAAACAAAGTAGCGAAGTTTTAGCCAGGACGGAGAAATGGGTAAGATTGAAGGAACAAGGAATGCACGACACTGATTTTGACACGGATACACGGATTAATTCTTAATGGTGATTCAGAAGTTAGAAGAAAAAACAACTATCAGTGTATCCGTGACTTTTGTGTCGTGCTGTTGGGCCTTAATATCAATAAAACTTCAAAATTCACTCATACCCACCTAAAAATTACTCCAAATTAAGTATTGATTCTAGCTTTTTCAAAGCAACTTCCAAATCGTCATTAACAACTTGGAAATCGAATTCCCCCGCCGCTTCAATTTCCTCTTTAGCCCGCACCAACCGACGGGCGATCGCAGTTTCAGAATCTTGACCCCGACTCCGCAGCCGGCGCTCCAACTCTTCCCAAGAAGGAGGTAAAATAAAAATTCGCAGCGCCTCTGGAAAATTATTCCTAATTTGCCTTGCCCCTTCCAGCTCAATTTCCAGGATTACCGATTTTCCCTCACCGATTCCTTGTTTAAGACCAAAATAAGGAGTACCGTAAAAATTACCGGCAAACTGGGCCCATTCCGCCAACTCTCCAGCCTCAACCATTTTTTCAAAACGGCTGCGGCTGACAAAATAATAGTGTTGTCCCTCAATTTCTCCCTCGCGGGGCTCACGAGTTGTCACCGATACCGAAAGATACAATTCGGAATGGCGATTGAGGAGCGATCGTACTAAGGTGCCTTTCCCCACACCGCTAGGCCCCGTCAGAACAATTAATTTACCAGATTTCATTTTTAGAAAAGAAACGTGTAACAATTTAAGTTTCTGCTTACTTTAGACCGTAAGCGCTCAAATTGCAACTGACAAACCTCAATCATCCCTACCTTGACCGTCTTTGCCGATCGCAAAACGATTAGCAACAGTTTCCGGCTGAATCGCCGAGAGGATGACGTGACTCGAATCTGTAATAATTACCGCCCTCGTGCGGCGGCCGTAAGTAGCGTCAACCAGTTGTCCCCGCTCCCGTGCATCAGTAATAATCCGCTTAATTGGCGCTGACTCAGGACTGACAATGGCAATCACTCGATTAGCAGACACAATGTTACCAAAACCGATATTAATTAATTGAATATCCATGAAATTCTTAATTTGTAGGTGAACGATTGACTATCAATCCTTACTTTTGATCATATAATATACAAAGATTTTTTCTGACAATCCTCAAATTAATCCCAACTAAGTTTTTTATTTCCTACCTAAAAATTTTACCCTTTTGACGCCTAGTACCCCGTTCTTTATCAAAAATTTAAAAAAGACTCGCTGTTGTCGCTCTATCTTAAAGATTCAGTAAAAGCGTCGATTTTGAGTTGCAAATGATAGCATTAGCTGTATCGAGACAACATCCAGTAAATGTTGCGAAATATAAATTTAATTTCCCAGATAGCAATACTCCGGACAGTTTTTAAGGATCGCGAATTAAATAACTTACAATTTTAATTGTTATTGTGGGATGGGCTCTTATAGCCCGTCATGAGTGGACGGGCTATAAGAGCCCATCCCACTTTCAAGAGTGGAAGTTATTTAATTCTCATTCCTTACTGGAGTAAGCGTAACAGCAAACTTTATGACAGCGAAACCTCTAAATCCTTAAAACGGCAAAACCATAAATGTGGGGAATATGGCTTAAAAATGCTAGGCGATGAAAGGGTTAATCTACATCATGTAGACGGCAACCATAGTAACTCGAAAATAAACAGCCTTCTAGCGGTTCACTCTCATCTATCACGATTATATTCACATGAGCAAAAGCGAAAGCTGAGAACATCGGGCTCTGTATGCGGAGAAATTCGCACGTACATATCTAAATGGGAGGGGCAGGGAATAATATCTCCCCTCCACCCAACCAATTCTCAAGTGCTTTTGTCAAGCATGATTGAGAGCCTCTTACCCTGCAATCATAAGATTGCACTTTCGCACTTTTAATGATTGTAACTTGAGATAATTACCCGCCACCCTTTTTTTTCGGTATTTTTGGAGGGCTGACATAGCGCGCCCAAAAAGGTTCTTCCATATCTTTCATCGCTGCTAGTTTTTGGCGCTCTTCCTCTATGCGCTTGCGTTCTGAAAGATTAGAAAATATGTTGATACTGCCGACAGTTTGGCCGCCCGCATCTCGCACAGGTGCGGCCCAAAGCCAAACATCGATCGAACTACCGTCTTTTTTCAACAAAGATATTTCCAAACCGTTTTGCGGTTTGCCATTAGACGCAGACTTTAGCAGCGCGTAAAAATCTTGCTTTTGGCCTTCAGGAATATTCGGTAAAGGTTTCCCTAAAACCTCAGCCGCAGCCCAGCCAAAAAGTTGTTCGGCGGCGCGGTTCCAAACAACGGTATTGCCGTCATTGCTGGTACAGTTAATCGCCAGCGGCGCCGATGCTATCTGGGCTTGCAAAACTTGGTTAACGAGTTGCAGTTTCAATTCTACTTGCTTGCGATCGGTAATTTCCTGACAAGCGCCCCACAACCGGACAACCCGTTCAGCAGTTTTGTCCCACACCACTTGCCAGTAGTCCCGCACCCAGCGCACCTCGCCTTTTTGATTAATAATGCGATACTCATTAGCTCCAGTGCGGCTGAAAGTACAGCCTTCTAACTGTTTAATTAACATTTCCCTGTCGTCGGGATGAACGAGTTCGGAGTTCCACCAACCAAACGATTCTAATTCTTCAGGAACGCAACCGGTGCAGCGCTCAAAAGCTTCTGTCGCCCACTCGCAGGCGAACTTGCCATCGGGAAGTCCCTTAAAAGAATAGGCAAAATCCGAAGTAATTTGCGACATAACTCTGTAGTGCAGTTCCGAATCTCGGACAGCGACTTCCGCTTGCTTTCGTTCCCCTATTTCCCGCGAATTAATTATAATTCCCTGCACGCTAGAATCGTAAAGCAAACTGTTACCTATTGACTCCATGTAGATCCAAGAACCGTCAGCGTGGCGTTTCCGATATTCGATTGCCCCCCCAATTCCGGGAGCTTCTAACAACTTACCAAAATACGTCTGCCAAGCTAGCAAATCGTCTGGATGGATTAACTCGCCGTGAAATTTGCCAATTCTATCTTCTGGGTTGTAGCCCAAAAGCCGCTGTAGAGAGCCGCTGTGGTATCTAACTCGCCCATCGGAGCCGACAATGCTAATTAGATCGGGAGAATTACGCAGCATAGCTTGCAGTTTGGCTTCACTTTTAGTTAAGGCTTGAGTGTCCCTGCGATGCTGGCTGATTTGTTTTTCCAACTGCTCCCGTAGCTGTCTGATTTGCCCTACTTGCTGGGCTACAGTGCGCTCCAATAGGCGATTGTTTTTTTCAATTTTAACCAGCTTTGCCGCGTTATTTGTGGCGCTTTCAAACAAGCGGCTGCCTGCAATTTCCTGTAGAGAATTTGATAAATCTTCCAAAGTTTTTGTGAAAATTGCCTGTTGCGGGTGTGGCAATTCCCTAGCTTGTTCCTGCAATGTTTCTAAGTGTTTGTAGACAGTTTCTAGCATTTTATTAAGGGGGGAATCTAATAGTTGCCGGCGGGTGCAACCCCTAAAAAGCGGACACAAGTTTTTTCAACATAACCCATAACTAAGACTGGTGTGTGGCGATCGACCCATCGCGCTCTCAATAACCAGGCATTTTGGGACTTTCTCTTCAAATCATAGCAACCGATAGAGAAAGTAAATTCTTGTTGCGCCCTAATTGCCAGCCCAGCCGCACCCCCAAGAAGTGATCGCCAGGAGTGCGGGTAACTCTCCTACCCAGTGAATGTAGGGCTTCTCGCGGTTAAGCTAAACTAGATGGGTGTCAAGAGAAAGAGGGATTTATGACAGAGCAAGCCAACGCTCGCGATTTGTTTCGCGCTGCTTACGAACACCGCTATACCTGGGATGCCAATTTTCCCGGTTACAGTGCCGATATTGAACTCAAACAGGGCGACGAAGTATATACGGGTCATGTTTCCATCAAACCCGACATGAGCGTGGAAGTCAGCGGCATTGAAGATGAGGAAGTGCAGCAAAGCGTCTACACCCAAATGCGTGATATTGTCACCCACCGCAAACGATCGACATTTGAAAAATCTCACGGCAAAAATAGCTTTACCCTGGGCGAGAAGGACAGCACCGACGCTGTGGACATCTTGGTGCAAGGCGACTCAATGGGCTCGAATTATAAAATCCGAGGTCTCTCAATTTGTCAAGTCAGCCGGGTGATGGGCCGGATGGCTTTCGTAATTGACACGCACAAAAGCTTAGAGACACCCGAAGGTTCTTTGGCTACCCACTACGATGCCGTTTTCCGCAACCCCCAAACAGACGAAATTATCAAAGAACTCGAATTTGAAGATACCTTTGAGAAGATAGGCGACTATTATGTCATGACAAAGCAAGTAGTTCGAGCCAAAGAAAAAGGTCAACTGACAACAACCGAGTTCAACTACTCCCACGTCAAACTGCTAGAACCAGCAGTAGTGTAGCGCCCTCAAAAACCCGATTTCTTAAATAAAAGGGTTTTTTTGGTTAACGTATCAGAATCAACTTGATTTGGCGGCAAGTAACGCTACGATCGAACGAGAGAGCTAATTGGGATCGAGCATCAGCGTGACAGAAACCGGGTTTCCTGCCGCGGGCTCACCTGAGTGCCTAAGTCTTTGATCAAAAAACCCGGTTTCTTAAATCCCGCGCGGGTTGAGAATGCTGCCCTTGAGTCAAATCGAACTTTCATCACCTGCAAAAAATCATCACAGAGGCGAAATATGACACTAGCACTAACCAGAGATAACGTCGAAACAGTTCTCGATGAAATGCGCCCCTACCTGATATCCGACGGTGGCAACGTCGAACTCGTAGAAATTGACGGCCCAGTGGTACACCTGAGACTGCAAGGAGCTTGTGGCTCTTGCCCGAGTTCCACAATGACTCTGAGAATGGGGATTGAACGTCGCCTGCGCGAGGCTATCCCAGAAATTGCCGAAGTCGAACAGGTAATGTAATTAGTCAGTTGGCAATTGGTAGTTGGCAATTGGTAGTTGGCAGTTGACGGTTGACGGTTGACGGTTGACTGTTACCAATTACCAGTTGACGGTTGACTGTTGGCAGTTGGCTGTTAACAGTTGGCTGTTACCAATTACCAGTTGACTGTTGACTGTTACCAATTACCCAATTTAATTGCCAATTACCAATTACCCAATTTAATTACCAATTACCAATTACCAATTACCAAATTCAATTACCAATTACTAAATTCAATGTCTCACCCCCTTTATGTAGCCTTCATTTGGCACCAACACCAACCGCTCTACAAATCCAGAGTATCCGCTAGCGCAGGAGCAGCTCAGTACCGACTGCCTTGGGTGCGCTTGCACGGAGTCAAAGACTACTTGGATTTAGTGCTCCTCCTGGCAAAATATCCCAAGCTTCATCAAACCGTAAACTTGGTTCCCTCCTTGATTTTGCAGATAGAAGACTGCATCGCAGATAAAGCATTAGACCCTTACTTGACGGTGACATTAAAGTCAGCAGAAATTTTAACCCTCCCAGAACAAGAGTTCATTTTAGAACACTTTTTTGACGCCAATTACCACACTCTGATTCAGCCACACCCCCGCTACGCTCAACTCTACACTCAGCGGCAGGAAAAAGGCATTCAGTGGTGTTTGGAAAACTGGAAATTGCAGGATTTTAGCGACTTGCTGGCCTGGCACAATTTAGCTTGGATTGACCCGCTGTTTTGGGACGACCCGGAGATTGCAGGGTGGCTGAAACAAGGACAAAATTTTAGTTTGGTAGACAGAAAAAACATCTACTCAAAACAAAAAGAAATCCTCGCTCGCATCATCCCCCAGCACCGTAAAATGCAAGCTGAGGGACAGTTGGAAGTCTCCACAACCCCCTACACGCACCCGATTTTACCGCTGCTTGCTGACACTAATGGCGGCCGCATAGCTATTCCAAACATGACGCTGCCACAACACCGGTTTCAGTGGGAAGAAGATATTCCCCGACACCTGAGAAAAGCCTGGGAAATGTATGAAGACCGGTTTGATTGCCAACCGCGCGGTTTGTGGCCGTCGGAACAAGCAGTCAGCCCGGAAATTTTGCCCTACATTGCCAAACAAGGCTTTAAATGGATAGTCTCGGACGAAGCAGTTTTGGGGTGGACAATTAAACACTTTTTCCACCGCGACGCGACAGGGAATGTCTACGAACCAGAATTCTTATATCGCCCTTACCGTTTAGAAACTCCTGACGGGGATTTAGCCATAGTATTTAGAGACCACAGATTGTCGGACTTGATCGGGTTTACCTACGGTTCGATGGAACCGGAAAAAGCAGCATCAGATTTAGTGGGACACTTAGAGGCGATCGGCAGAACTCTCAAAAACCGACAGTCAGGCGGCCAAACAGCTTTAGAAAATCCCTGGTTAGTGACGATCGCCCTCGACGGCGAAAATTGCTGGGAATTCTATCCCCAAGACGGCAAACCGTTCTTAGAATCCCTCTATCAAACTCTCAGCGACAATCCAGATATCAAATTAGTCACAGTCTCGGAATTTCTCGACAAATTCCCAGCAACCGAAACAATTCCCGCAGCCCAACTGCACACTGGTTCCTGGGTGGACGGTTCTCTCACAACTTGGATCGGCGATCCCGCGAAAAATCGCGCTTGGGACTTGTTAGAGCCTGCGAGACAAATGCTGGCAAACCATCCAGAGGCCACAGAAGAAAGCAACCCAGAAGCTTGGGAAGCGCTGTATGCGGCCGAAGGTTCCGACTGGTTCTGGTGGTTTGGCGAAGGCCACACGTCGAACCAAGATGCCATGTTCGACCAGCTATTTCGCGAACACGTAGCGGCGATTTACGAAGCTCTCGGCGAGCCTGTACCCCCGGAAGTGCGGCGGCAAGTAGAGGTGCACTCTGTTCAAGGCGACCACCTGCCGCTGAGCTTTATTCACCCGGTGATTGACGGTATCGGCAACGAACAGGATTGGGACAAAGCCGGTCGGATTGAAGTTGGGGGAGCAAGGGGTACGATGCACCGGAGTTCGGCAATTCAGCGCCTTTGGTACGGCGTTGACCACTTGAATTTTTACATTCGTGCCGACTTCAAGGTAGGGGTGCGGCCGGGAATTGATTGCCCGCAGCAGTTAAATTTGTTCTGGTTTTATCCCGATCGCACCATGCACAACAGTCTGATTCCGCTGTCGGGTTTGCCTGACGAAGCACCGCTAAACTATAGATACCACCATCAGTTAGAGATTAATTTGCTGACGAAATCGATTTGGTTTCAGGAAGCAGAAGATGGCGATCGGTGGCTGCCCCGCATTAGCCGCGCCCAAGTGGGAGTGGATAAATGTTTGGAGGTAGCAGTGCCCTGGGCGGATTTGCAGATTATGCCCGACTGGCAGGTGAGGCTGATTGCGGTTTTATCGGATGGGAGTAGTTACTCTACCTGTATGCCGTTCGATTCTTTGATTCCGATCGGAATGCCGTAAAAAGTCATTAGTCATTAGGCTGTAGGGGCGGGTTTCACCAGCTTTCATAGAACTGCTAACCCAAATAAATATAAACCCGCCCCCTGAATTAGTCATTAGTCATTAGTGATTTTTTGAACCAACAAACAATTAAATAATTATCAAATTATATCCAATTGGGGATTCTACTCTGGCTGCCTAATGCCTTGATAATTTCGGTCGCATCCGGTCGAGCGAAAACTATAAAATATGTCTGTAATGAGGGCTTCATCACTCATGAAAAAGAGGAATAAAGTCATCACTACAAACCTTATTGTAATAGTTATTTTACCGGAAATCATATCATTAGTCATGGGGAAATTAACAAACTAATGAGCCGCATTTTACTATTGGTCGATCGCCACCAACAACTTAATTTGCCGATCGCCCACCTCAACACCGAGCATGAGGTGATTGTACTCGATCGCGCTTTAAATCCCAACTCCGAATTTCCCATTCCCCAAATCGCTTTTGACTTGTGCATTCTCGACGAGGCCTCTTTCGATCGCATCGGGCCGCTGGTAGAATCATTAAAAACTGCCGCCGAACCGATATTTTTACCGTTCTTGCTGGTTAGTCAATCCCAAACGCCTGCTCTTTCTGAGCAGCCATTTTCGCAGCAGCCCAAACAACTCGAACGCAGAATAGACGATTTGATAGTAAGTCCCGTCGAACTCGCCCAACTGCATTGGCGGGTAGAGAATTTGTTGGCCCGCAGGCGGCAGTCGCTAGAAATCCACAGACTTCAGGAAATAATTAAAGAACGGACTTTTACAGAAAGTTTGTTAAAGGACTCGCTGCAAACGGCAAACGAAAACCTGCAACGGGAAATCGCCAAGCGGGCCGAGGTAGAAACTGCACTGCGAGAAAACTCCTATCTCAACTTGCTGATGAATGCCATGCCAGATATTGTCTGCTTCAAAGATGGCGAGGGCAGGTGGCAGGAGGCAAATCAAGCGATATTGGAAGTGTTCGAGCTAGAAAAAATAGACTACCGTGGCCTTAAAGATTCTCAGCTAGGAGAACTCAGCAGTTTTTACCGCGAGGCGTTACAGGCTTGCGAGGTGAGCGATCGAGAAGCGTGGGAAAAAGGTAAGCTTTCTAGGGGGGAAGAAATGATTCCCCGATCGGACGGTACTGTGAATATCTACGACGTGATTAAAGTACCCGTATTTCACCCCGACGGCAGACGCAAAAGTATCGTGATTTTGGGCCGCGACATCACCGAATACAAGCAAGCTAGAGACGAACTCGTGCGCTTGGCGTCGATTGTCGAGTCTTCCGATGACGGCATCGTCAGCAAAACCCTCACCGGGACAATTCAGAGCTGGAACACAGGAGCAGAGAAGATTTATGGCTACTGTGCGGCGGAAATCAAGGGGAAGTCTATAGAGATTCTAGCCATACCCGAACGCCCCAAGGAAATGCCTCAAATATTGGAAAATATTAGAGCTGGAGCCACCATCGACCATTATGAAACCGTACACTTGCGGAAAGATGGCCAACAGATAGATGTCTCCCTCACGATTTCTCCGATTAAAGACGCGACTGGAGCGGTAACGGGCGTTTCGACAATCTCTCGCGACATCAGCGACAGCAAGCGAGTCGAAAAAGCCTTTGAACAACTCCGCCACCAAACAGAAATGATTTTGTTCTCCGCAGGAGAAGGAATTTGCGGGTTGAACAAACAGGGAAAAGTAACTTTTGTCAATCCTGCGGCGGTGAGAATGGCTGGGTGCGAATTGAAGCAATTGATCGATCGACCACTCTATGAAAGCTTACACCGTTCACAGCAAGAATGCTCAAGGGCGATCGAGCAACTGTCACCTGCAACAGACATCAATTCAGGGTCGGAACTTGTCCCACACTGCGCCGCACAGCAGGCGGGCAAACTGCTGCCGAACCGGGTAAGTTCTCAAATTTTAGCCACCTTGGAAGACGGAGAGGCGCGGCGCGTCACCGATGAGATTTTTTGGCGGCGAGACGGCAGCAGTTTTCCGGTTGAGTACGTTGTCGCTCCGATGCGAGAACAAGGCGAAATTATTGGAGCTGTAGTGACTTTTAAAGATATCACGGAGCAGCTTGCCGTCGAGCGCATGAAAGATGAATTCATCTCTGTTGTCAGCCACGAACTGCGGACGCCGATGACCTCGATTCACGGCGCCCTCGGCCTCCTCAACAGCGGCCTGCTCGACGCTTACCCCCAGAAAGCTAAGCGGATGCTGGAGATTGCTGTCACTAATACTGACCGCTTGGTGCGCTTGGTCAACGACATCCTAGATTTAGAGCGGATGGAGTCGAGTTACAGCACTGCCGTCAAACAAACTTGCAATGTGGCTGAGCTGATGTTGCAGGCGGCTGACGAGATGCAGGGAATGGCGAAGCCGGCGGGAGTTACTCTGTCGGTGAAGCCTGTGGGGGCGCAATTGCAAGCTGTTCCCGATCGGCTAATTCAAGCCTTGACAAATTTACTAAGTAATGCTATAAAATTTTCTCCCTCCGGCGCTACGGTTTGGCTGAGCGGGGAGTTGAGCCACAATCTGGATTTGGCAGAAAAAGCAGCCCACAAGTCGGTGTCGTCTCCGTCTTTGTTGTCTCCTGAGCCGGCCGCCGCGCCTCCGCATATGCCAGTTCCGACCTCGTGGTACATCGTGATTGCTGTGAAAGACCAAGGGCGGGGTATTCCGCCAGACAAACTGGAGATGGTCTTTGAACGCTTTCAACAAGTTGATGCTTCTGATTCTCGCCAGAAAGGAGGTACTGGTTTGGGGCTGGCTATTTGTCGCAGTATCGTGGAGCAGCACGGCGGGCGGATGTGGGTGGAGAGCGTTGTGGGGGAGGGCAGCACTTTTTTCTTAAGTCTGCCACTTCTTGCGGGAGGGGCTGGCAACTGAAAGTTAATTTCTACCCAGGTGTACGCAAAGTTAATGATTTTGTGCAGATTGTTTGATCGAGTCAATCGATTTTAGATTTTAGATTTTAGATTTTAGATTAAAGAATTGAAGTATTGAAGTATTGACGCCACGGATAAATACGTTAGGCAAGTTGCATCGGATACAGGTTTTTTATTTCTGGACGGATGAATCCGGGGGCTTGTATCCTGGATGCTTGATTGTCACCGACAAACAATCTCAGCCTTTTGGATTAATCGGGGACTGCGAGCAAAAATCTCGATTAGAGGTGGAAAAGCGGCTTTTTTTGGGGGGGAGATTTTACAGCAACCGCGCCCGAAGGTTAGGATATTCTTAATTGTTGAAACTCAGGCGGTCGATTGCAACGGAGGTGTTCTTTTTTCCTTCTTTTTACCCGGTCGCGAAGTCTCCGGGAGCCGAAAGGCCTTCAACATCTGCTATACAGTTTTGAAAATTTACTGTAAAGTCCGATCGGGTAAGATAATTTGCTTTACAAAATATTCACATTTCGCCTCTAATCTGCGATCAGTTCTCTTTTCTAAAAAAATGTTAATTTTGACTGCCAAGCGCATCTTGGTTATTGACGATGCGGAAGATATTCGGGAAGTAGCTCAAGTCAGTCTTGAGCTGGTGGGGGGCTGGGAAGTCCTGACAGCGAGTTCTGGCCGCGAGGGTGTTGCTAAGGCTCTTGCCGAACAGCCTGATGCTATTCTATTGGACGTGATGATGCCCGACCAAGACGGGCCTACTACTTTTCAACAGTTACAAGCTAATAAGGCTACGCAGCACATTCCGGTAATTTTATTGACAGCTAAGGCTCTGGCTGGGGACAGGCGGATGTTCGCTGATTTGGGGGTGGTGAGCGTGATTGCTAAGCCTTTTGAACCGATGTTTTTGGCGGATCAGGTCGCTGAGGCTTTGGGCTGGAAGCAAGAATAGATCGATCGCGCGCATTGAATTGTGCAGCTTTTCAAGCAGTAGTTTTGCAGGCAAAGAGAGTTAAAAAAACTTGGTTTCTTGGATATGGTTCCTTAGATCGAATTAGGGCGATCGGACAGGATATATGTAGCAATTTAGACCCCGCACCTTTGGTCCGGTCAGCTTAAGACTCAAAACCTCAGTCCGGTATCAGTTTCCACCCTATCGGTATTGGGGTGAAATTGATACCAATAGGGATGCCTAAGTCCCTATTGGTAGTGCGTCCATTTAACCGAATTCGGCCTCAGCCATGAACTCAGTATTCCTACTGATTTATCCGCGAAATATAAGCTGGCAGGATTATTTTACTTTTTGTAACAACTCACTCGTCTTCATAAGTTCTTCAGGTTTTAGTTTTATGTTTAAGCAGAACGTCAGGGATCGCTCCTGACTGTTGGCAGACACATTGGGAGAAGACGATTATGCCCTCAGCTTACATTTTGCTACTAATAGTTTCTCTGGCAGCAGTCTGGATTTACTGGCAAACCTCTCAAGATATTTTTGTTCTTGTGGCTTGGGCCGGGCTGGGTTGTTTTATTTGGGGTTTCTCTTGGGCTCCTTGGAGCGTTCAGCTTTTGATTGTGGTGTTACTCTTGGGCCTCCAAAAGTGCTACTTGCGCGACGCCCAAAGCTATGAGTGAAAAAAAATTTTTATTTTTGTGCCTGGAATTGAGATGTGCAGGCTTTCGTGAATCTCTCTAATGATTGGGTTATCGCTCCATATCTTCAAAAAAGGTTTAAAATATCATGAATAGTTGCCCTTGTTGCTCCTCTAAATTGCTCCGCCACGCTCGCCACAATCGCGTTTATTGGTTCTGCTCGCACTGCTGGCAGGAAATGCCGGATCTGTCGGAGATGATTTTACGTAACAGCGTGCGGAATCACAAACGCGATGGTTTGGTGAAGGTTGCGAGTTTGACTCCTAAATTGAGGATTTTTGATTCTGTAGAAATTGCTTAGTTTCCTGGAGTTAGTCTCGCGATAAATATTGAGACTGAAAAGATTTTTGTTTGTGCCCTCAGTGGGATTTTTGGATAAAAAATGCACTCATCCCCTTCCGTGTGAAGTGAAGGGGACTTATTAGCGGGGGGGATGAGTGCACTTGTGATGGGGTCGATCGCCCTACAGAATTTCAGCTATTGTATGCAGTTAAGCTGATTACATCAAACCGATTTGAGAGAGAATGCCTTGACCGGTGATGTATTCGGTAGCTAGGCCGATAACGAAGCCCAACATTGCCAAACGGCCGTTCCAGGTTTCAGCAAACTCAGTGAAGCCAACTTTTGCGTCTTTGTTTTCCATGACCATAAACCTCGTTTAATTTCAACCTTATGTAACTAAACTTAACACAGCAGTATAAAGTTTGCAACATATTTTTACATTGGGTTTTTACGACTTAGGCATGGGGGCCCAGAAACCGGGTTTTTTACCCAATCTGCGGGCTGTAACGCGTTTTCTCGTAAAAAACCCGGTTTCTTTGGTTGTGATGCGTCCAGGACTGTCTGAAAAAAATCAGGTAAATGTACCACTAGCCCTTGACATCCGATACTTAAACTGTTATGTTCCAATGATACAGCTCAGATAGACACCCGCATTCAAAAGCAAAGAGTGTTGGTTAAGTCGTCTCAGCGGTAGGATGTGCAGATTTCGGGTAAGCGTCCTAAAGCCCCGTTGATATAGACATTCAAGTTAATGTCGTTTCAACTGGAATAAATAGGTCAGTTGGCACGACATTTGTTTGAATTTCTATATCAACGGGTTTTTAGGACGCCTGTCCGAAATCTGCATATCCTATCGCTGAGACGCTAACCAAGCAAGTACATACTAAATTAATAGTGTGTAAGTCAAGAGTTTTGTTAAATGGGAAATGTCCCTCTTGAGCAAACTCAAAAACAATACTTCTTTGGTTAGATGCTTAATTTATTGATGCTGTCCTGCAAACCTAGTTTTAGGACACATAAAAATGAAGAAAAATCATTCAGCAATTGGCAAAGAAACAAAGCAGTCTCAGGCTTTAGTCTCTATTTTCTGCGATCTGCAGAACGTCCTCGACTTAACGCAAAAACAAGCTGAATTATTGGTCGCTTTTGCCAAATCAAAAGGGCGTTTAGATTGTCTCAAAGCTTACTATAACTCGCAGTATGAAAATCAATTGCTAGCCAAGAATCAATTAGAGTATCTGGGTTTTCAGGGCGTTGATGTTCCCTCCCACAAGAACAGTGCAGATAAACAATTGATCTTTGACTGCATTAAACGAGTTGCCATCAAACCTTCTCCTGAGATAATTATCCTAGTGTCAGGAGATCGGGATTTTGCAGGTTTAATCAGTGTGATGCTTGAGCTTGGAAAAAAAGTCATAGTTTTTGCACAGCGCTGTAGAGCAAACAAAAAACTGATTAAGCTAGTTGGTGATGATAACTTTCATTATATAGACGAGCTGCCTAGTTTGTTCGCAGGGAATACTCAGAATAAAGCAGATAAATTATCTGCATAAAGTTACACAGTCCGCCAGGGAATGAATTCCCTGTCTAATAGCTAAAGTCGGTTAAAACCGACTGACATACAGTTAAAAAAGACACAATCTTCAGTCCTCTTCAGAGGACTTTAGCTATGAGCCAGGGGTTTTAACCCCTGGCGGACTGGCGGACTAACGGACTAACGGACTAATAGTATAACGGCCAAATATCTGTTAAAAATTACCCCGCCGCAGATAGCAAAAATCCAGTTTATTTGATAAACTAGATTCTCCAAACCTACCGCTATCTGCGGCTCTTTCATGTCCACCTAATAACACCCAACTCCAAAAAAAGAATAAACATTCCCACCTCCCATGCAATTAACTAATCCAACAAAAGAAATACAAATGACCCTTCCCGAATTCAAAAATGAAAAACTGCTGCGCCAAGCACTAACCCATCGTTCCTACGTCAACGAAAACCCCACATTCCGCGAAGAAGACAACGAACGCTTAGAATTTCTTGGCGATGCTTTGCTGACTTTTCTCAGCGGCGAATATCTCTATCAGCGTCATCCAGAAATGGGAGAAGACCAACTGACTCGCCGGCGTTCTGCATTAGTAGATGAAAAACAATTAGCCCGATTTGCTACTGAAATCAATTTAGACTTAAAAATGCGCCTTGGAAAAGGAGCTTATCGAGAAGGTGGAATTACCAACCCAAATTTGCTAAGCAGCACTTTTGAAGCATTTATTGGCGCTTACTATCTCGATACGCAAGATATGGACAAAGTTAGCCAGTTTGTGTGGCAAATGTTTGATTCTGTGCCAGAAAATGTTGTGGAAACTCGATCGACTGTAGACTCGAAAAATCGCTTTCAGGAATGGGTACAAGCCAATGGTGACACGACTCCCCCCAAATACGTGACAGTCCAAGCAGGAGGCACACCCCACAAGCCGGAATTTCTCGCTAAAGTTTATGTTGCAGAGAAACTCTATGGAGAAGGTAAAGGCAAAAGCAAAAAAGATGCTGAGAAAAATGCGGCTGAAGATGCGCTAGCAAAGCTGAAAAAACGCGGACTGATCTAAACTTGAAAACATCGGTAAAAACTACTAGCTTTTTTGTGCGATTCGGGCGTTGGCGAAGCTCTCGAAGACGATCGCCCGAATTGATGGCCAGAGCACACAATGGTCTATAATCAGGACTTGTGCAAGTGTTACCGCCGTCGATCGAGGGTTGCAAGGGCAGAAATTCGTTGACGAGTACCCCCAGTGTCGATCGTAATTTTGGGAAATATCAGAGCAATTCATGTCTACTCAAAACCAGACTACCCTAACTGTTGAAGAAGCACAGCAAATCCTCAAAGATTTCACTTGTCTGGATATGCAATCTGTAGCATCGCCGCTGGAAAAACAGGCACTCCGTCAAGCGATTTTGCTGGTAGCAAGTTTGTCGGATTATCAAATGTTGGGAGTGTGCGCTTCTTCGACGGATGAGGGGTTTTTAGCTTTAGAAGCTTATTTGAAAGCATTGGGATATCAAGCTGTTTTATATCCCAATGCAGTCACTTCATTTGCTGGTTCGGTTTATATTAAGTTCAATACTTTGAAGGGGTCGTATTATGTTGACGGCTATCCCGGAACTTACCGGGGCGTTTTGATTTCTTGTCAATCTTCCTCAGAAGATGGAGTTAGTGGAACTTACGGTCATTTACCTCTCGATTTATTTGATTAATTTCTCAGTAGTCAGTAGTCAGTAGTCAGTAGTCATTAGTCAGTAGCAGTAGTCCGTAGTCCGTAGTCAGTCGATCGATTAAATTGAATCAAAAACCCACTGAAAGCATCCAGGATACAAGCCCCCGAATTTATCCGTGGCGTCAATGCTTCAATCTAAAATCTAAAATCTAAAATCTAAAATCGATTGACTGATGCACCTTACTAAGCTGTAGGGTGCGTCAGCCCGCCCTTCGATTCAGTTGAATCTCATATGTTGCACCATTCTCAATTAGTCTTTTAGGAACAGGCTTTTCGGCCTGTTCCACAAGAAAATTTATCTTTTGTGGAACGGGCCGAAGAGCCCGTTTTTGAGAATGGTGCAAGATGTAAGTTGAATCAAACACCGACTGACGCACCTTACTAAAATTAACCCTTACCAACGATCAATTCTGCCTCTGGTGCCGATGTGGTTTCTTCGGGCGGCAATCCCAAAATATCGCTGTACAAGTTGATGTATTTCCGGGCCGAAATATCCCAGCTAAAATCTTCTCTCATGCCGCGCTGTTGCAGTTCTCTCCACTTATCTTTGTAGCGGAAACCTTCCCAAGTTCTGATCATGCAGGTGAACAAGTCGAGGGGTTCGTAGCGATCGAAACAGTAACCAGTACCGGTATTGTCGATCGGGTTGTTGTGGGAAACGGTATCGACTAAACCGCCGGTGCGACGAACCATTGGCACGCACCCGTAGCGGAGGGCGAGCATTTGGCTAATGCCGCAGGGCTCGAAACGGCTGGGCATCAGGAAGCTGTCGCAGCCTGCGTAAACGCGCCGGGAGAGGGCCTCGTTGTAAAGTAGTTGGGTGGACATCCTACCGGGATAGCGGGCTGTCATTTGCCAGAGTTGGGTTTCGTAGTAGCGATCGCCCGTTCCGAGTACAATAAATTGAGCGTCGGTATAGGCCATGAACAGATCGAGCATTTGAATTATCAAATCCAATCCCTTCTGTTCTACCAGCCTTGTCACCATCCCGATCAAAAAGGCATTTTTATTCACTTCCAAACCGACTTCTTCTTGCAGCGCAATTTTATTAGCGGGGCGCTTTTCAATAGTATCAACACTAAATTGTTGATGGAGGTACTTGTCAGTTGCTGGGTTGTAAGATTCTGTATCAATTCCGTTCAAAATGCCCGATACTTTACCGCCGATGTAAGACAGCAAACCTTCCAAAGTTTCCCCATAAGCTGGGGTTTTGATTTGCTCGGCGTAAGTCGGCGAAACTGTATTTACTCGATCGGCAAACTGTACTGCAGCAGCCATTGTATTGTGACCTTGCATATACCAAGGACACCAAGTCATCTGCTCCAAACGCCAGCGCCACGGCCCTTGATAAGCTAAATTGTGAATAGTAAAAACCGTGCTGATATCGGGATCTTGGCTCATCCAAACAGGTATCATCCCCGTATGCCAGTCGTGACAGTGGATAATTTGGGGCTTCCAATGATTCCAGGCAAATTCAGCCGCAGCATTGGCAAAGAAAGTGAACCTCCAATCTTCATCTACACCGCCGTAAACGCGGCGCGGTAAGAAAGATGGATGTTGTAATAAGTATAAAGGTACATCGGTTCCCGGCAAAACAGTTTCAAACACCGAGAAGCTTTGGAACATGGCAGATCCATCCCAAACAGGTTTTTTGGGAACGTCCATTTTGTCGGGGACGAAACCGTAGTAGGGCATGAAGATGCGGACATCGTGGCCCATGCGCCGCAGAAATTTCGGCAAAGCGCCGACGACATCGCCCATACCGCCCACTTTGGCGAGGGGTGATGCTTCGGCGGATACAAATAAAATACGCATTATTTTTTTGTGTTCCTTGAGATTGTTACTCTAGATTAAGTTTAAATGGCGAGTGGCACAATATTAACGCGCCTTTCAAAAACAAGTATAAATCTGAGTTGCTGTAGCGATCGCACTTTACTCAAGAATGCGATCGCCCTTTTTCCATCCGCGTTTATCGGCGGCGCTGTGCGGTGAAAAAAAGAGCGATCGATTTTATGATAAATATTGAATAAAATCTGTAGGGGCGGGTTCACCAAAATATTTGCCACCCACCGATAATCTTGATAAACCCGCCCCCACCCAACCAATAACCCCGATCGACCATTTCCCCCACCGTTAAATACAATTAATTCTTAATTTCTGGGTGGGGTGGGGGCGGGTTTTTATCATTTGTCTGTGGTGTCAAAAATCTAGGCGAACCCGCCCCTACATTGGTGGTTAAATGTGGGATAAAATCTACCGACAGCTACCGACTAATTCTGAGAATTGTCCTCAATAGTCTCCTCAAATCCCGCTAGAAAATCATCCAAAGCTTCAGAGGCGATCGCCAAATTAATACTGTCGGCATCTTCCAATCCCCACGTATTCACACCAACCACTTGACCAGCCATATTAATCAACGGGCCGCCGGAATTTCCCGGATTAATCGCCGCATCAGTTTGCAACACCTTCACTTCAGCAAAATCATCTTCTTCATCGTCGCCTTCTTCATATTCCTCTGGTTCGCGAATTGCACTCACAATACCTTGAGTTACAGTTGAAGCAAACTGCCCCAAAGGATTGCCCACAGCAATTACTCGATCGCCCACTTTCACATCCAAAGACAACTCTAGGGGAGGATATTCTTGGGGAGAGTCCACTTGTTCCCCTGTGTTCGGGTCGAAGGTAAAATCGCTAATTAAGAGTAATGCTAAATCTTCTTCGGCATTACCAGTAAACACCACCTCTGCCAATCTCAATTTTCCGTCATGAGTTTCCACTAAAACCTGTTCGATTTCATCTTCTTCATAGAAGTAATCTTCATCGGCAATATCTTCTACAACGTGATAGTTCGTGACAATTATGTCCGGCGATACAAAGAACCCGCTTCCTGAAGAAATCTCTTCTTCTGTATCCCAATCCATGACGTAAATTGAAACTACGGACGGCAAGACTTGCTCGACTACATCCGAAAAACTTCCGGCTTGAGTTTTGAACTCTTTCAATTGCTTCTGCAAAGCTTGTTGGTCTGCTTGCATTTTGCTATAGAGTTGCTGAACCTTTTTCACTTCCAGCTTTAATTGAGTTTCTCTAGCGCTCATAGTGGGCTTTTACCTGAAATAAATTGCTGATTAATTTTGGATGTTTGATTGTAGATTTTGGATGGAGAGGTTAAGAACTCTAGGACTTACGAAAAAAAACCGGTTTTTACCATAAATCTTGGGCTATACAGCGAGACTTACATCAGAAACCGGGTTGCTTAACACCCGTGCGGAGCGTCCTAAATTAGTCAGATATTTTTGAAATCTATCCCGCAAGCCCTACTTAAAATCCCATCAAAAATCTACAATCAGACTGCTACTCTACCTGTTTTGCCAAAGCAAACCGCCTGTTATTTTTATTCTACAAAAGGCGATATATCGCGTCTAAAAGCATTGACAAAGAGATGCGGATCGGTTTTAGGAACCACGTTGAACTTCGACAAATATTTCCTCCAAAATTGCACTAGCACCCTGTTGGCGCAGGCGGTGAGCGAGGTCAATTCCGATCATTTCAGCAGTCTCGGCGGCGCCGGAAACACTATCTTTGACGAATCGCTGGCCGTCGAGACTCGATACCATTCCGGTTAAGGTTAATTGACCGTTTTCTATTTTGGTATTGACGCCGATCGGCACTTGACAGCCGCCTTCTAATTCCCGCAGAAATGCGCGTTCAGCATAACATCTTTGGGCGGTTTCCGAGTGTTCGAGAGCTTTAATCAGTGCCATGATTTCTGTGTCTCCGGCGCGGCATTCGATGCCCAAAGCACCTTGTCCGACGGCGTGAAGGGAGATTTCAGCAGGGATAATTTGGTGGATGCGATCGCCCATTCCCAATCTTTCGAGGCCGGCAACTGCTAAAATAATCGCGTCGTAACCGCCCTCATCTAATTTAGCGAGTCGAGTATTGAGATTGCCGCGAATATCTTTAAATTCAAAATGAGGGAAATGATGCCGCAGTTGAGCCAGTCGCCGCAGAGAAGAAGTCCCGATTACTGAACCTTCTGGGAGGGTGTCGAGTTGCTTGTCTTTGTGCTTGGAGTGAACTACCAGGGCGTCAGCGGGATTTTCCCGTTCGGTGACGCATCCTAAAATTAAACCTTCGGGCAAATTGGTAGGCAAATCTTTGAGGGAATGAACGGCAAAGTCCGTTTCATTGTTAATCATTCCCGTTTCTAATTCTTTGGTGAAAAGTCCTTTATCGCCAATTTTAGCGAGGGCGACATCAAGAATTATGTCCCCTTGGGTGGACATGGTGTGGACTTCAAAAGTGTGTTGCGGGAAGTGTTTCTGTAGCTGTTCTTGCACCCAGTGGGTTTGCACGAGAGCGAGTTGGCTTTTGCGGGAACCGATGCGAACGGTTCGGGAAGGGGCAGATGTGGTTGGGGACATAAGATCGATCGGAGGATAGCTTGAAATCAGCCAATATATTCACCTGATCTAGCGTACCGCAGGTGGGGACTTTAATTGCTGGTTGGGATAATTCGGGCGATAAAAGAGAAATACCAGATTTTGACCGCCTGTTTGAAAAAAGGATGCAACGGTAGGCAAGCTCCAAACCTTTACATAATAAGCCATTGCCAATCTAAAATCTAAAATCTAAAATCTAAAATGGTAGGACTGCCCGTAGCAGTGATTCCTGATGATGTTTCCCATCTAGCATTGGGCGTCGCTGGCACGGGGGCGATCGACATTCTGAAGCAAAGCCTGCGGGCGATGTAAGATTTACCTAGGGTCGAGCCGGATGAACCTGCTTGACATGAGGAGTTAGCTTAGCTGCTGCGAGAAAGAATTAGCTCAAAGGTTGCGAGATTTGGGGATAGAAATGTAGTTGCGAGGGGAAAAGGGCGATCGAAGTTGCGATCGTACTTCTCAAGCCACCAAATAGCTTACCATCAAAAGTGAATTTGTCAAATTACTAAAATCCTAAAACTATGAAAAGTGCTCTTGAAGTAGCTCGTTACTTTTTATGTCGTGTCGATCGAGAAGCAGGCGATACCATTTCTCCTCTGAAACTGCAAAAGCTCGTCTATTATGCACAAGCTTGGAGTTTAGTCTTTAGAAGCCAGCCGCTATTTGATCAAGATATTGAAGCTTGGGTTTCCGGCCCCATTGTCCGCGATGTTTGGGATGAGTACAAAGCTTACAAATATAGCGATATTCCTGCTCCCGATAATTTGGAATCAGAATTTGATGAAGATGAGATCGAGGTTCTCGAAGAAGTTTGGAATGCTTATGGAGAATTAAGTGCTAAACATCTTGCAGAATTGACGCAATCGGAGACACCTTGGCTCAACGCCCGCAAGGGATTAGAACCCGCCGAAACCTCAACTCAAATCATCTCCCACGAGGATATGAAATCCTGCTATGCACCTTTGGTGGAGGCGTAAGTGGGGAAAAAAAGTCAAATACCCAAGCCATCTCAAAAAAAGCAACAAAGTAGAATTCCAGAGCAAGCAACTCAGTTAAATCGACCAAGCAGTACAGATGATCAGCATCCTAGCTTCAGATTTACCTATGCAGATAAAAATCGTTGGCTTTTGTCTGACTGGACATCATCAGAAATCACTGACCTAATTGAAGGGCTAAAGAAAATTGAGAAATATACTTGGGGCCAAATCAAAGGTCACGGATCAAAAAAACGAGGTGAATCAGTGGGAACTGGTTATAAGTTGATTAACATTCATCCGACTTTGCCTGACAATATTCCTGAAGATGAGAGGTTATCCGAAATGCGAATTGATGAGAAAAAACGGATATTTGGGTTTCGCGTTCAGTCTGTTTACTACATCATTTGGTTTGACCGCGACCATTCTGTTTGTCCAGAATAAAGTTTATGAGGAGTGAAAAAGGTCGATTCCCTACCCTTCGGGAACCCCTGCGGGAAGATAGCTTCGCTCGCGCGTACCTTTTCCATTTCCCACCCAAATTTAACGTTGCCCTGCTTGAAGTGCCGAATTCGCTATCTGAACAACTTCTTGCTGCCGTGCGTTTTTCCTTGTGACTCGGTACAGCACCCCCAGCCTTTGCCACTCAACAAAAGCAGTGCAGTAAGCACCGCAATTATTGAAATAAATCCCCCTGAATCCGCCCGCCAATTCAACGCTTCTGTAAGTATCCTGTGGCAATTGCGAAGGAGGCGAAAACGGTTCATTTCTTTTAGCTTCGATTGTGCCGAAATAACAGGCTCCCGCACGGCATCCTTTGCCTAAATACATTCCCACAATGTAACCGTCGGCCCCCGCTTGCACATCAAAATCAAGTTGCTGAATGTCTGATAAAGGAAGTCTACTCGGAAGAAAAACAGGCACTCGCGTTTTGCCTTTGATTTGTCTAAAGATGTTACTAGCAGGAAAACGACTGTTAGCCTGTTTTGCACCTGAGTTATCGGGGATTGGGGGAATTTTTTGGACAAAATTCCTCCACTGCACAACTCTATTTTTAGCAATGTTAAAAGTGGGAATCGAGTATTTTTCTAGCGCAAAAGAAGGGCGACCGTTTGTGAGGTTGAAGTTGCGGCGAATCACTGTAATTTCGGGTTTCCCTAAGCCGTAAGCTGTGGCTATGGAACGGGCGAGATTGCAGCTAATTTTGAAGCGTCCCATCTCAATATTGCCATTTTCCGCTTGATAAGACCAATTGTAACCCTCAGAAGCACGATCGCGATCGCACAGAAAATGAGAAATCTCAAACATCTTGGCAATATGAACATCGTACAATCGCAACTTACCGCCGTTGGCAGATTTTGCAGTGTTGCGATCGGGTACAATAAATTGTATCGGTTGCCAGCTATCTTCAGGGGAATAATTAAACCAGCGGATTTCTGTAATGGGGAGTTCAGTCCTTGCTAACGCTGAGTTTGGTGTCAAAGGTGCGATAGTAAAAGCAGTCACCACACAAGCAAAAATCGCCGCAAATAGCCATCTTCTCCTCATCCTGATTTCCCCCTAAGTAGGTCAGCGCAAAAAAACCATAGCATCTTGTAAGAGGCGAGTGCGAGTTAAGATATATCATACAATAACGGTCAGGTACGCACCGAGCACCCTACAGATAAAAGTTGTGCCTCCCCACTACAAAACTTAACGCTTCCGAGCTAGAATAGCAGAATTTGCTATTAAAATTAAATCAGATTCTCGTCCGTTCTTAAGGGCTACGGTATACATAAAACCCCGACTTTTCCACTCGATAGTTGCTGTGCAGTAAGCCCCGCAACCGTTATGATAAACTCCTTTCACTCGGTCAGCCAGTTGAACATTTTTTAAAGTCTTAGTTACCCCTTCTATTTTGGTAGAAAACTCACCGCCTTTCTGACCTCGAATTTCCCCAAAAGTGCAAGCTCCCGCACCTCGGCAATCTGCTGTATACTCCATAGAAATAGTATAGCTGTCCGTTTTCGCTTGACTTTGATAGTAAAGCTTCTGCGAAATAGGAAGCCGACTGGGGAGGAAAATTGGTACTTGTGTTTTGCCTTTTAACTTTTGCAAAATTTGACTTACCGGAACAGCCGTACCCGCTACAGCAACAGATTTTGTTTCCGGCGGTAGCTGCGACAATTCGCACGCACCAAAAACTCGCGATACAGGTACTAAAGCAGTCAATACACACGCCGAAATCGCCAAAAGTAATAATTTATTGTTCACTGTGTTTTTCCCTGATGTCGAAACAGTCCTGTTTTTCGGTGAAGCACATTCACCTATTTACAACGATACTCGAAAATACCAAACTCCCAATAGGCATTCCGCAAAAAAGCAACTTTAACTTTTTTTTTACAAATTCCCTAAAATATGCAGTTACAGATAAAATAGAAAAGGCGACAATTTTAGGAATCGAAGGTGGAACTACAAGAGTATTTACGTCAGCACGGATTGGAAACTTTGTCCGAAACTTATCATATCAAAGTTACCCGCCACCGCCAATATCCCGATTTAGTCTGTCTGAAATACTCGCAGATAGAATCTCCCCTGGGCGAAAAAATAGTCCAGCAGTGCCGAGGCATTATTTTAGATTCATCTCAAGATTGGCAGATAGTTTCTTATCCCTACGACAAATTTTTTAATTACGGAGAAATTCACGCCGCTGCAATTGATTGGACAAATGCCAAAGTTTACCAAAAACTAGACGGTTCTTTGACTGTACTGTATTTTTACAAGGGAGAATGGAGAGTGCAATCTAGTGGCACTCCCGACGCCGCCGGCGAAGTTAACGGTTTTGGATTCAGCTTTGCCGAACTTTTTTGGAAAGTTTGGCAAGAATTGGGATATCAATTGCCACAAGAAACCGACCAGTGTTTTATCTTTGAGTTGATGACGCCTTACAATAGAATAGTTGTCCAGCAACAAAACAATCAAATCGTGCTGCACGGGGTTCGCAACACTCAAACGCTGCTAGAAACAGATCCGAGTATTTGGGCTAATAAATACGGCTGGGAATTGGTAGCATCCTATCCTTTAACTAGCTGGAAAGAAGTTATCGAAGCTGCTCAACATTTAGATCCGATGAATTCGGAAGGGTATATTATCTGCGATGCTGATTTCAACCGAGTTAAAGTAAAGTCTCCGCAATATGTCGCGATTTCCCATCTCCGCGAAGGGTTTTCTACCCGCAGGATGATCGAGATTGTTATAACTAATGAAGGAGAAGAGTTTTTAGCTTATTTTCCTGAGTGGAGTGAGTTGTATCAACAAGTTAAGGACAAATATCAATCTTTGGTTGAAGAAATCGAGGAGGTTTACCGACAGCACGAACATATCGAAGTTCAGAAAGATTTTGCCTTAGCTGTGAAACATTTGCCGTATTCCGGGATTTTGTTTTCTTTGCGGGCCCGAAGAGTTGCGGGAGTGAAAGAAGCTCTCCGCGATGTTACTATTCATAAGATAGAAGAGTTATTGGGTTTAGATTACCTCCATCTAGGTTTGTAGAAGAAGGAAGGCACGACACGGATTTTGACACGGATACACGGATTAATGATCGAGCGTGAGGCAGATGTTGAAGGAAGAGGGAAGTTCGGCAACGGATTATGTAACGGATGTAACGGATGGAATGAAGAGGTAAGCTGTTGCGCGTTTAAATTGCATATTCTGGACGGGCTCGCGTGCCCATCCCACAATAATTTGAGTGATTTTTGACACACAATTTAAATGGAGAACAGCTTAAGTATTTAAACAATGCCCAATGCCCAATGCCCAATGCCCAATTACCAATTACCAATTGCCAATTGCCATGAAAAGAGTTATTATACTTGTCGGCTTACCTGCTTCTGGAAAATCTCAATTTGCTAGGGAATTGCTGCTGTCGGAACCTGCAAAGTGGGTGCGTAGCAATAAAGATTTGCTCAGAGAAATGGCTCACGCTTCTCATTGGTCGCCGGCGAATGAAAAGTTTATTTTGCAGTTGAGAGATACGATTATTTTGATGGCTTTGGAAAGTGGCAAGCACGTCATTGTTGATGATACTAATTTTGGGCCTCACATCGAGCATATCAAGGAGTTGGTTAAAGGTAAAGCTGTTGTCGAAGTTAATGATTTTTTCCTACAAGTTCCGGTTGAGGAATGTATTAAACGGGATTTGAAAAGGCTTAATTCGGTGGGCAAAGATGTGATAATGAAGATGTACAATAAGTACGTGCGGGTTCCCGTTGTGCCGCCGGAATATAACCCGGATTTGCCGGATGCAATTATTGTTGATATGGACGGCACGCTGGCACTTCTCAACGGTAGAAATCCTTTTGATGCTTCGACGTGCGATCGCGATTTACCAAATCAGCCCGTCTTAGATACCGTTCGCAAGTGGCAAACCAGCGCCCATATTATTGTAGTGTCGGGCCGCACAGATGACTGTCAACCTCAAACTGAAAAATGGTTGCAGCAGTACGATGTCAATTATGCTGCTCTTTATATGCGGAAAACGGGAGATATGAGGAAGGATGCGATTATTAAAGATGAATTCTATCGGCAGCATATTGATGGAAAGTATAACATAAAGTTTGTTTTGGACGATCGCCAGCAAGTTGTTGATATGTGGAGAGGCTTGGGATTGACGGTATTCCAAGTAGATGAAGGGGATTTTTGACCTATGGTTTTTCTGAAAATTGTCCCATGCCTAATGCTATAATCAAAGTAACAGTGACAAAAAAATTGTTATGGTAGCCATTCCCCAAGCACCCCAAAAAATGACCGTTGAGGAATATCTCGAATGGGAAGCTCAACAAGAGATTCGCCACGAATATGTCAACGGCGAAGTTTTTGCCATGACGGGTAGTACAATTCCCCATAACGATATTGCACTTAACTTTTACACTGCATTGCGCCCGCATCTACGTTCCACAGGCTGTCGGATGAACGTATCAGACGTGAAATTGCAAGTCAGTTTTCAAAGCCGTTACTACTACCCTGATGTGATAGTCAGTTGCGATCCAGAAGACATTAATTCACGCAATTTCATTCAGAATCCTAAAATCATTGTGGAAGTTCTTTCTCCCAGTACAAGTGCTAAAGATCGGGATGAAAAATTCACTTGTTACCTGAAAATTCCGACTTTGCAAGAGTATATCTTGATTGATTCACAAAAGATTTTTGTTGAGCGTTACTGTCGGGGAGAGGGGAGAATGTGGCTGTACTATTCTTACACTGCTGGGGAGATTATCACTTTATCAAGTATTGGGTTTGATTTGCCGATCGCACTTTTGTATGAAGGTGTTGGATTGGAAACAGAAACAGAAACGTAAATGGGAAGATTGAAACCGCAATCTCTGTAGGGGCGGGTTCACCGAAATCTCGAACAGAAATCAAACAATCTGATAAACCCGCCCCGCCACGGCCCAATTTTACATCAACATTTGATTCAATAAATTAATGGTAAATTTGTATTTGCGATCGGGTGGGGGCGGGTTTAGGAGATTATTAATTTTTTCCATAGATGGTTGGTGAACCCGCCCCTACGGTTCAATTGTACCTGGTGTTGATTCAATACAGTTCAAACTATCGCGTCCAAGCCAGCCAGCGGTTAAACAAATTTTTCACAAACGGAGTCAAACGAGTGCGATTGTAAGCATCTCCCGCTTTCCGAATTGCATCAGCTTGTGTTGGATACGGGTGAATTGTGCTAGCAATCTTTCCCAAACCAATATTGTTAACCATTGCTAAAGTAATTTCGCTTATCATATCCCCAGCGTGTCGCGCTACAATAGTTGCACCTAATATTTTATCGCTGCCTTTCTTGACGTGAATTTTCACAAATCCTTCCTCTTCGCCGTCAATAATTGCCCGATCGACTTGACTGAAAGGAATTAAAAATGTATCGAGATCAATGCCTTTTTCCTTAGCCTCGTGTTCCCCAATTCCGACGCGCGCAATTTCCGGGTTTGTGTAAGTACACCAAGGTATCGTCAAAGCGCTGAGCTTTTTGCGCCCGAAAAATAGAGTGTTTTGAATTACTATTCTCGCGGCAAAATCAGCAGCGTGAGTAAATTTATGTTTCATGCAAATATCGCCGGCGGCATAAATGCGGGGATTAGTAGTTTGCAAGTTGTCGTTGACAAATACGCCTGTTTGTGTATCGTATTCGACGCCGATCGCCTCCAGATTCAATCCTTCGACGTTGGGCGATCGCCCTGTACTCACAATCATTTCATCTACTGTTACCGATGCTTCCTTACCTTGACATTTATAATAAATTACTTTGCCTGCATTGGTTTTCTCAACGCGCTCTATTTGGGATTCTAGTATTAGTTGAATTTCTTCGCGTACAAAAGCCTGCTGCACGATTTTAGCAGCCTCCGCATCTTCTTTGTCTAAAATTTGAGCATTTTTGTGCAGCAATACGACTTCCGAACCCAGCCGCCGAAAGGCTTGAGCCAATTCGCAGCCGATCGGCCCTGCGCCAATTACGGCCAAACGCTGAGGTCTTTCTGTCAGGTTAAAGACAGTTTCATTTGTCAGATATCCAGCTTCTTGTAAACCTGGAATTTGTGGTTGTCGCGCCCTTGCACCTGTGGCAATTACTGCTTTTTTAAAGCGAAGAGTTTGCCCCCCAACTTCTACTGTATTATTGCTAGTAAAACGACCAGAACCTAAAAAAACATCGACTCCTAATTTATCTTGGTAGCGTTGAACAGAATCAACATCGCTGATTCCCGCCCTGATGCGGCGCAGCCGTTCCATCACAGCGGCAAAATCCACTTCTACACTGTCAGAAACATTAACACCAAATTTACTTGCTTCCCAGATATCGCCGACAGTGCGAGACGCTCGAATTAAAGCTTTTGACGGCACGCAACCGACATTCAAACAGTCGCCGCCCATCAAATGTTTTTCAATCAAAGCAACTTTCGCGCCCAAACCTGCGGCACCGGCAGCCACAATTAATCCAGCGGGCCCCGCGCCAATTACTACTAAATTATAAGAACTAGCAGGCTGCGGATTTACCCAATCGGGCGGATGCAAATAGGAGACTAATTTCTGGTTGTGTTCGTCCATCGGGGGGACAGTTACGCGATCGACTTTTGATTGTGACATTGGCAAATTCTCCTAATTAAATACTTTTTTCTAAAGCTTTGCTGGCTATCCGAGTGATAAAGACAGTAACAGCGACAGTAGCGAGAAAACTGATAATATTAATCAACCATTTTACGGCGGAATCTTGAGGATTTGCATACACAGTTTGCGTGCCTATCGCAGCAACCTCTCCCACCAAAGAACCGGAGTAAACGTACATAATTGTACCCGGTATCATGCCAAAGGAACCCAGCACGTAATCTTTCAAAGAAACTTGAGTAATTCCTAGAGCGTAATTCAATAAATTGAAAGGAAATAAAGGACAAAGACGAGTCAAAAAAACTATTTTTAATCCTTGTTGGGAAACTGCGCGATCGAGAGCTTTAAACTTGGGGTGAGATTCCATATATTTTACCACGCGATCGCGGCATAAATAGCGCCCGATCGCAAAAGCAAATACCGCACCTAAAATGGACGCCGCAAATACGTAAACTGAACCCCACCACAGACCAAAAATCGCTCCCCCTCCCAGCGTCAGTACCGAACCCGGTACAAACAGCACAGTAGCCAAGTTATAAGTAGCTACAAAAGCCACTGGCCCCCACCACCCTAAATCCTCGATCCGCATTAACAGAGTTCTCAAAACATCTTGAACGTAGGCAGAGCGAGTTGCTACAATTAAGAGAGCGAGCAAAAGTGCGATCGAAAAAAACAACACTATGCGTTTAAATTTTACCCTAGCATAATCTTGGATTCGTGCTTTTGCCATGATTCACCCGCAAATATTTATCAGCATTATACTCCAAACTTAAATTATTACTGTAAACAACCCTAAAAGCGATCGTCATGACACCACCAGCCCAACTTCCAATCCCCGAATATTTCGACCCCAAAAAAGTAGGCGAAGTCTGGCGAGTACCCTACCTAGAACGCGCCGCCCAAGCGAAAGATTGGGCTACACAGCACAACATCCCGCCCGCCGCCAGCGACAAAAATCAGATTTGTTTGCTGATAATAGACGCCCAAAATACATTTTGCTTGCCCGAGTTTGAATTATTTGTGGGCGGGCGATCCGGTAGTGGTGCCGTTGATGATAACCTGCGACTGTGCGAATTTATTTATCGCAATTTAAACGCAATTACAACCATTGCGCCGACAATGGACACCCACACCGCCATGCAAATTTTTCATCCAATCTTTTGGATAAACGAAGCTGGCGAACACCCCCTACCAGCCGCAACTTCTATTACACTCGAAGATGTCCAAAAAGGCATTTGGAAAGTCAATCCCGCCGTAGCCGATAGCATCAGCGGGGCTAATTTTTCAGCACTGGAAAAACAGGCTTTCCACTACGTCAAAAAACTCAGCGCCGATGGGAAATATCCCCTGACAATTTGGCCCTATCACTCAATGTTAGGTGGCATCGGACACGCGCTGGTTTCTGCGGTGGAAGAAGCTGTATTTTTTCATACTATAGCCCGCAACAGCCAAGCACTTTTTGAGATCAAAGGCGGGAATCCACTGACTGAAAACTATTCGGTTTTGCGGCCGGAAGTTTTAGAGGGATTCGACGGCAATCCGATTGCGGAAAAGAATGCTAAGTTTATTGATAAATTACTCGATTTTGATGCAGTAGTTATTGCCGGACAAGCGAAAAGTCACTGCGTTGCTTGGACAATTGATGATTTGTTAACGGAAATTTTGGCGCGAGATCCGAGTTTGGCAAAGAAGGTTTATTTGCTGGAAGATTGCACTTCGCCTGTGGTTGTTCCGGGTGTTGTTGATTTCACGGAACAAGCCGATGCAGCTTATCAAAAATTTGCGGTGGCGGGAATGAATGTGGTTAAATCTACTGAGTTAATTTTGGGCGATTAAAGACGTTTTTTTAGGTGGGGTTTTTCAGAGCAAAAAAAGTATCCATGATTAACCAGATGCGGTAATTTTTGTTCGATTAGCACTCGGCTGCGATCGCATTTACAGCGTATTCCAGGTTGATGAAGTATACCCCAGAAACCGGGTTTCTTTACAGTTCTCCCATCCTTACTGATTCTGTTGCTCGAAACCCGGTTTCTCGCCCTCTACATCTACATGGAATATGCTGTAACTGATAGCTTATGATATCATATCCAAAATGCACACTGACTATATAAGTTTAATCAAGGAGTTTCCCGATGGCTGAAAGCGGAATTTATAGTGTTGTTCTGTTTCGGGATGCGAGTGTGCGAGCAATTTTAAAACTCTCTGTAGCCATCGCCACGACTCTTCTGAGCACAGTTGTAACTGCAACCCAAGCCGACGCAGTTCCCGTCACCTACGATTTCACGATCGCTGTTACCAAAGGCGGGTTAGCGGGCAATACATTCAACGGTTCTTTCACTTACGATGATGCCAAATTGAAGGGAACGGGAGTGGAAGAATTGGGAATTAATGAGGGATTAACGACGTGCCTAAATTACCTGGGACGCACTTATCGCGAAACCGATGATACCAGTTATCCTACCTTTCCCACACTCAGATTTGAGGATGGTAAGATTACACAACTAAACTTTTGGATTCAGCCGAATCAGCGAGTTAATTGGTGGAATTTACCTGGATGGGAAGTCAAGCTGTCTGAGCCTAAAATGAGGGATTCAACTGTTCCCAACTGTCAAAAACGGTGAGGCGTGACCAAGGTGCGATCGACCGTAAAAATATAGCAGGAATTAGATGCAACTGCCTACGCTTACGGTAATTTCATGCAGCCACGCTACCAATGTGCGATCGCCGATTATCTGCTGGGGCGATCGAATATTTGCGATCGCTAGGAACGGATGATATCATGTGCGATCGAGCGATTAAAAGGGCGGGTTTTTGAGATTGTCAATTATTAGCAGATATTTTCCGTGAGGGGAACCCCTACGGTATTAGGGGTAATATACCGAACATAATATGACTCAAAGATTGTTTGAAAAAAAACCGCATGATTCCTATTTTCTGTTGGTCAAGAGTGCCTCGGCGCTTGATGATTTTTAGGATCGCTAATTAAATAACTTACAATTTTAATTGTTATTGTGGAAGTTATTTAATTCTCATTCCTTAATAACTATTTCCCATCCAATCTGGGGACTTCTTCCAAAAAACTGCCGCTCAACATTAACTCAGTCATCCGGTCTAAGTTGCCGCTGACTTGCAATTTTTTGTCTTTTTGAAAGCGCTCGATATCTGCTTTTAAATTGCCGCCATTATATCCTAATTTACTCAAATAGTCAATAGCTTGCTGATTGCTTAACAAGATATCAGCAGACCGGAAAATCGGCACGTATTGATCGCGCCAAACTTTGGCAAAAGTTGCCCTATCTAAATAGAAAATCCTGCCCCGCGCCGGGTCTCCAATGACAGCTACACTGTCATTCATTCCCAGCAAAGCGACCGCGTGGGGTAGCTTCCGAGGGCCGTCAAATAGCCAAACTGCTAGCACTCCGGGGCGATTAATTTGCTGAATTTGCTCCCAAGTTGGCGTTAGTTCGATCGCATTTACGCCCAAAGCTCTTGCTGCTATAATTAACTGTGGCATGGAAGTTCCCAAGCGACTCGTGCCGGCCTCTCTAGCTACACTCGATTCCGTCGCATCCATCCCCCAACGCCTTAACACTGTTGCTAGCGCCGCCGGCGCGCAACTGCTGTTAGATGTTTGCCGAAATACACCGTTTGGCCGCAAATTATCTATTAAATCAGCGTAAATTGGCGCCAGAAAATAGTTTTCAGCGCCTGTAAATCCTCCCAATCCCAACAAGCCAATTAAAATTACTGCGATTACTTGCGATCGCGCTGTCAACCAACTTATACTAAACCCAATACCGCAGACTCCCATCAGCATCACTCTGAGCAAAGTCCAAGTAACTCGCATCCCGTGAAAGCGCCACTCGATCGGCAAAACAGGCATTTGAGGCATATTTAGAGCCAGTAGCAGCAAGGCAATATAAAAACCCAAAAACAGCAGGGCGATCGAATTTCTGCCCTTAAACAAGTCGTTAGCCGTCACTCCCGATCGAACTAACACCCGCCCGAACCGCATTCCCCAGACAAACAGCACTGAACCCAGCACCAGCGTCACTACTATTTCCATGAACTCAAAATTTTGTTGCTTAACTAGGTTGTAACATTTCTGCGATCGATAACTCCTGACTCGTGTTCAATAATGAATCCGTCTATCCGTGACTTCCGTGTCCTCCCTTTCTTCAACCACACCTAAAACTTGCAAAATGTCAAGGGATTCGATCGACTTTTCCCCACCTTAGCCACCAAGTCCCAAACCAGATTTAGCACCGAAAAAAATTCCCCACATCTCTTGCCACAAACGGCCACATCCGTTGTAATATAGATGTAAGTCACAGCCCGTTAAAGTAATCAACAAACAATTAAGCCGCTCAATATATTCACGCTCCAACGAGCGCTGAGTTGTATTTAGCGTGCCTATTAAAGAGCGATCGAAGCTCCTCACACACCCCCAATATTCAGGAAGAATAATGCCATCAAGATCCGCCAACGATGTAGACGTAGCAGAGCAATATTGGCACTACCTAGAAATATCCAAGGTTGCAACTATCTTAGAAACCAACCTGGAAAGCGGTTTAGAACCGACAGAAGCCAACCATCGCCAACAGAAATTCGGGCCCAACGAACTAACAGTTAAAGCAGGGAAACCAGCCTGGTTAAAATTTATCCTGCAATTTAACCAACCCCTCCTGATCATCTTGCTGAGTGCAGGTTTAATCAAAGCAGTGATCGGAGAATGGCTAAACGCTAGCGTAATTTGGGGCGTAACAACCACAAACGCTACTATTAGTTTCATCCAAGAAGCTGGAGCCGAGAAAAAAATTGAAGCCCTCGCCCAAGCTGTCACCACTGAAGCCACAGTTATTCGGGGCGGCAAAAAATTAAAAATTCCCTCCAAAGAACTCGTTGTTGGCGACTTAGTAACCCTGACTTCCGGCGACAAAGTACCGGCAGACTTGCGCTTAGTGAAAGTCCGCGACTTGCAAATCGACGAATCGGGACTCACCGGGGAATCAGTTGCTGTCGAAAAAGAATTAGGACAATCTGGAGACATAGTTCTGCCAAAAGAAACGCCACTAGCAGAACGGGATAACATGGCCTATGCCGGCAGTTTTGTCACTTTTGGCCAAGGTAGCGGCATCGTAATTGCGATCGCCAATAAAACCGAAACCGGCAAAATCTCCCAACTATTAGATCGGCACATCGACCTCACCACCCCCTTAACCCGCAAATTCAACCAATTCAGTCAAAACTGGCTGTTATTCGTGTTGGGAATGGCAACCTTGACCTTCGCCGTCAGATTGGGCAGACCTGTCCCAGAGGGAGTTTCAGCCTTTAAAGAAGCAGTCGAACCCGCAGTCGCCCTGATTGTCGGCGCAATTCCCGAAGGCTTACCCGCCGTCATCACCGTCACCCTAGCCGTAGGCGTTTCCCGGATGGCAAATCGCCACGCGATCGTCCGCAAATTGCCCGCTGTAGAGACCCTAGGCGGCGCTACAGTCATCTGTTCCGACAAAACTGGAACTTTGACGGAAAACCAGATGACGGTGCAAGAAATCTATTCTGGCGGCGCATCCTACTCAGTTACGGGTACGGGATACAGCCCCGAAGGTGAAATTCAACTCAACCAACTGCCAATTACTGTCAGCCAAGCTCCAACTTTGCAAGAATGTTTGCAAGCTGGACTCCTTTGCAACGACTCTCAGTTGGAATTCAAAGACGATAATTGGATAGTCGTCGGAGATCCGACAGAAGGAGCGTTAATTGCTGCGGGCAAAAAAGCCGAATTGAGTCAGCAAGCTTTGTCCAAATCAATGCAGCGGCTGGATTCAATTCCCTTTGAATCTCAGTTTCAATACATGGCGACGCTGCACCGAACTCCCAGTGGCAAAATTTTGTACGTCAAAGGTTCAGTAGAATCAATTCTCGGCCGCTGCGGTTCCAGTCTCGATACCCAAGGAAATCCGGTAGAAGTCGATCGCGAACAAATCCACCACCAAGTCGATGAAATGGCGCATCAAGGCTTGCGCGTCTTGGCTTTAGCGAAAAAGCCAGTACCGCAAAGCCAAAATTCCGTCGATCACTCGGATTTGGAGTCAGGGCTGGTTTTCTTGGGACTGCAAGGCATGATTGACCCGCCGCGGGCAGAAGCGATCGCAGCCGTCCAAGCTTGTCAAACCGCCGGCATCCAAGTCAAAATGATTACCGGCGACCACATAGCTACAGCCAAGGCGATCGCCCGCCGCATGGGATTCCGCAAAACTAAACACCACAGAGAACTTGTAGCCTACACCGGCGCCGAGCTCGCCTCCATGAGCAAGCAGGAACTCGGCGAAGCCGTAGAAGCCGGCTCAGTTTTTGCCCGCGTCGCCCCAGAACAAAAACTCCGCCTCGTAGAAGCTTTGCAAAATCAAGGCGAAATTGTGGCGATGACGGGAGACGGCGTTAACGACGCGCCGGCGCTGAAACAAGCGGATATCGGGATTGCGATGGGCAGCGGTACGGAGGTTTCTAAGGAAGCCGCCGACATGATTCTTACCGATGATAACTTTGCGTCGATCGAATCTGCTGTCGAAGAAGGGCGATCGGTTTACAAAAATCTGCTCAAAGCAATCAGCTTCATTCTCCCAGTCAACGGCGGAGAATCGATGACAATTTTGCTCAGCACCCTCCTCGGTCGAGAATTGCCGATTTTGTCGCTACAAATTCTCTGGTTGAATATGCTCAACTCAATTACGATGACTGTGCCGCTTGCTTTCGAGCCCAAGTCACCGGGAGTGATGAAACAACAACCGCGATCGGCAAACGAACCTTTGCTGACTCCAAATCGAATCAAGCGAATTATCGCTATTTCTCTTTACAACTGGACTTTGATTTTCGGAATGTTTGAATGGGTGCGCCAAGCCGAGTGGGGAACGATCCAACTCGCCCGCACGATGGCGATTCAAGCCTTGGTAATGGGGAGAATTTTTTACCTGTTGAGCCTCAGCCAGTTGTTGCCTTCTTTGATGGCTAAATTTAGCGGATCTAAGGAAGAAGTTAGCGGTGCTCCCGCCCTCGGTGTGGGAATTGTCGTGGCGGTGATTTTGCAGATCATCTTTGCTAATTCTCCATTTGTCAATAGCATATTTGAGACGGCTCCGATGAATCTGGATCAGTGGCTGATTTGCTTCGGTGTCGCTCTGCCGATGATCGGTGTTGCTCTCTCCGTCAACCGCTTTGACCCGCCCAACTAATCGAACTTGTAGGTACTGCGATCGATTAGTAATTTCGGGTGCTTAGAAACCGGGTTTCTTGAAGAAACCCGGTTTCTCGGTATTACAGAAATCGAACCTGAAAGCGCACGTCATATCCTATCCGGTAAATCACTTACGATTAAGCGCCAATTTTAGTCCAATGAAAACCAGTTAAGCCTTTTAAAACAGCCGAATCCTAAAAAGTTTATTATTTCTGTATAATAAACTACAATTTTCTAAAAAAAATATAGACGTATATTAACAAAGTAAATGTGCGGTGGCTGCGATGTTTGCAACTTATTGACAATACAGTTGAAGGCTGCCCGATCGCCCTTCGCTACAACCTTTACCCTGGAAGCCTTGGTTTGAACCAGTTTTGATAAGCAAACCCGATCGCCCTTCCCAACCCTTCCTTATCGATACCATTACTAGAAAAGTTTTACTTATCAATCAAATTTAATAATTGTTTTACAATTTCCGGAAGAGTACGGTAAGCTAATAATGAAGCCAAGAAAATGTGCTGCTCGCTTTTTGCCACCTCACACAACTGGGCCGATCGAAATATCGATATTAATCAAACCAGTCAAATCAGCAGGGATAGTTTAAAGAATTATACTAGCGATAAATCTTTTGCTCCCTCCTGCCAAGGAGCGCTCAAAACAGTTAGCTAAACCCAATTAGCGAACAGCAAAAAAGCGCCTTGATAAACTTCAGTGAATGTTGTTACAGAAGATTATGAATTGCAGCGAGGCTAGACTATGACAAGATTTTCAGATGAATTTTCTGCGCTTTCTCGGCGTAAATTTATCGTTACAGCAGGTGCATCTGCAGTCAGTTCAATACTGCTCAAAGGCTGTTTGGGAAATCCTCCCGAACCGGGTGCTAGTGCTGGCGGTGGTGGAGCCACTGCTGGTGGCGGGGCAGTGCCGGTGGCAACATCAGCAGTTGCTGTGGCCAACGAGAAAAGAGTAGAAGGAATTGAAAGCACTAAAATCGCATTGGGATACATCCCGATCGTCGAAGCAGCACCTTTAATCATTGCCCAAGAAAAAGGCTTTTTTGCCAAATACGGCATGACTGAGGTGACAGTTGCCAAGCAAGCCAACTGGGGTTCGGCCAGAGATAACGTAGAAATCGGATCGGCCGGCGGCGGCATAGACGGCGGCCAGTGGCAAATGCCGATGCCTTATCAAATTAGTCAAGGCCTGATCACCAAAAACAGCGTCCAAATCCCGATGTATGTTCTAGCCCAGTTGAACACTCACGGAAATGGAATTGCGATCGCGGGCAAACACCAAGGCAAAGGCCTCGGACTCAAACTAGACCAAGCAGCCCAAGACTACATCAAAGGTTTGGCGCAAGCAGGCACCCCCTTCAAAGCAGCCTACACCTTTCCCAAAGCCAACCAAGACTTGTGGATTCGCTACTGGCTTGCAGCTAACGGCATCAATCCCGATACAGATGTCAGCTTGCTAACAGTACCGGCTGCCCAAACCGTGGCCAACATGAAAACCGGAAGTATGGACGCTTTCAGCACCGGCGATCCCTGGCCTTTGCGGATTGTCAAAGAAAACATCGGCTTCATGTCAGCCCTGACTGGCGAAATCTGGAAAGCACATCCAGAGGAATATTTAGCCATTCGCGGCGACTGGGTGGACAAACACCCGAAAGCCACAGAAGCCGTGATAGCAGCAATCATCGAAGCGCAACAGTGGTGCGACAAGCCAGAAAATCGCGCCGAATTAGTTGCCATTGTTTCGGGCAAAAACTTCTTTGACGTATCTCCGGCTGTTTTGACTCCTCCCTATGAAGGCAAGTATGTCATGGGCGACGGCAAACCCGACATCAACGACTTCAAGAGCAGCCCCCTATACTGGAACGATGGTGTCGGCAACGTTTCTTATCCCTACAAGAGCCACGATTTGTGGTTCTTAACCGAAAGCGTTCGCTGGGGTTTCTTGCCAACAAAAACCTTGGCAGACAAAAAGACACTCATCGATAAAGTCAACCGCGAAGATTTGTGGAAAGCAGCAGCCAAATTAGCCGGAGTTGCTGATGCTGATATTCCGAAAAGTACGTCTCGCGGTATTGAGAAGTTCTTTGACGGCAAAGAATTCAACCCGGATCAGCCCGAAGCTTATCTGAGCAGTTTGGCGATTAAAAAAGTGTGATGGGTAAAAGCTTCCCATAATTTAGCCTCGAAAATTTACTCTCGAAAGAAAACACCGCAGAAACAGAGGAGATAAGCAGGATGGCTGTAAGTACAAGTCGGAGAGGTGGAGCCGCTCCGCAAGCGGCGCTGGGCGAGTTTTGGAAGAAGAATTCCCCGAATATATTGCCGCCAATCTTGGGGGTAATTGGATTTCTGTTTGTTTGGCAATTCCTGTCAAGTTCTGGAATTATTAAATTGCCGGGGCCGACAAGCGTTTGGACAGATGAACGGACGCGGATTTTGCTGATGTATCCTTTCATGAACTCCAAAACCTACGGAGTCGGACTATTTTGGCAAACTTTAGCTAGTTTGGAACGGGTGGCAAAAGGCTATACTCTCGCCGCGGCTGTGGGAATTGGCATGGGGGTTGTGGTAGGTACAAATCCTTTTCTAAATAAGGCTTTAGATCCGCTTTTTCAGTTTTTGCGGATGGTGGCTCCTTTGGCTTGGGTGCCGATCGCCCTGGCTGCACTGCAACAAAACGAACCTGCTGCTTTGTTCGTGATTTTTATCACTTCAGTTTGGCCGATTTTGATCAACACGGCTGAAGGTGTGCGCCAAATTCCAGACGACTATAACAACGTTGCGAAAGTGCTGCAACTTACTCGGAAAGAGTATTACCTCAATATCTTGTTTCCGTCGGCACTTCCTTACATCTTCACAGGATTGAGAATTGCGATCGGTTTGGCTTGGTTGGCAATTATCGCTGCGGAAATTGTGATGTCCGGGATTACAGGTATCGGCTTCTTTATTTGGAACGCTTACCAGCAAAACTACATCAGCGAAATTTTGTTAGCTGTAGTCTACATCGGGGCTGTTGGTTTGCTGCTCGATCGCATGATGGCTTGGTTGCAGCAAAAAATTGCTCCATCTCAAGGAAAGTAGCCAATTCGATGGGTTAACGGTTGACTGTTGACTGTTACAGTAATTACGAAGTCCGAGGCTATGAAACCAGTTTCTTAAACTATGGTTGAGGGATTAAACAAAGTATTTTGGTTAGTTTAAAGACCAGTTTTAGCCATCCAGGAATGTATTAACTATTAACTATTAGCTGTTATATAGCCTTTCTCAGAAAGATGAGGTACTCATGGGCATAGGGAATAGGCCTCCGTGGGCATACCTCACTTTTTTGAGAACCGCTATTATATATCAACAGCGAACAGTCCACAGCAAACAGCGAACAGCAAACAGTCAACAGTCAACAGTCAACAATCAATATTTAGCGAAATAACAAACCTACAAAAAAGGCAAGAAAATCATGTCTATTTTGATTGAAATAGAACAACTGGAAAAAGTATTTAATTTATCAGACGGCGGCACATACGTTGCTCTCAAAGGCATCGATCTGGAAATTGAAAAAGGCGAATTTATTTCCTTAATCGGACACTCCGGCTGCGGCAAATCTACGCTGCTAAATATGGTGGCAGGTTTGGATTTGCCGACAGAAGGATTGGTGACAATTGAAGGACAAAGAATCACCCAACCAGGCCCCGATCGCATGGTAGTATTCCAAAACTATTCCCTGCTACCTTGGCGGACGGTCAGAGAAAACATTACCCTAGCCGTAGACTCGGTAATGAGTGGCTTACCCAAAGCCGAACGCCTCGAAATCATTCAAAAACACATCGACATGGTGGGCTTAACTCCCCACGCCGAAAAACAACCTGCATTGCTATCAGGGGGACAAAAACAGCGCGTGGCGATCGCCCGTGCTCTGGCCCTGCGCCCCAAACTGTTACTTCTAGACGAACCCTTCGGCGCTTTGGATGCTTTGACTCGCGGCAACTTGCAAGAAAAGTTGATGGAAATTTGCCAAGAGTACGAAATCAGCGCCCTGATGGTAACGCACGATGTGGATGAGGCAGTCTTGCTGAGCGATCGCATCGTCATGCTCACCAACGGCCCAGAATCGAAGATTGGCGGCATTCTCGAAGTAGACATCCCCCGCCCCCGCAAGCGGATGGAAGTAGTCTCACACCCCAGCTACTACGCTCTACGTAGCGAAATGATTTACTTCCTCAACCAGCAGAAGCGCGTCAAAAAACTGCGGGCGCGGAAAGTACCCGCGATCGCCCGCCACGGCCTGGAAAAAGTCAACCTCGAACTCGGCTTTATTCCCCTCGCAGCCTGTGCTCCCCTAGCTGTCGCCAAAGAAAAAGGCTTTTTTGCCAAGCACGGCCTCGATGAAGTCCACCTCGTGCGGGAAACAAGCTGGCGCGGCATCGTAGACGGCATCGCCGCAGGTTACTTAGACGCAGCCCAAATGCCCTCTGGGATGGCGATGTGGTTGAGCTTGGGGGGCCACCAAGAGCAGCCGATTCCAACGGTTACAGCCCTCACCATGAGCCGCAATGGCAACGGAATTACCCTGGCGAGGCGCTTTTACGACCAAGGAATCTACACTCTGGCAGACTTTAAAAAAATGCTCCAGAGAACGCCAGCGCAAACGCACCGCATGGGCATCGTTCACCCTTCTTCGATGCACAACCTGTTGCTGCGTTACTGGCTGGCTTCCGGCGGCATTGACCCGGATCGCGATGTGCTGCTGAAAAATATCCCACCGGCTCAAATGATCGTGGACTTGCAGGGTGGCACTATTGACGGTTTCTGCGTCGGCGAACCTTGGAACTTGCGGGCCTCGATGGAAGGAGTCGGCTTTACGGTAGCTACAGATTTGGAACTGTGGCCGGGACACCCCGCGAAAATTCTGGGAGTGCGGGAAGAGTGGGCGGCTGCTTATCCCAACACTCACATCGCTCTGATCAAAGCTTTGCTGGAAGCTTGCCAATACTGCGCCAATCCGGCTCGCGCCGCCGAGGTTGCCGAAATTATCGCGGGACGGGAGTACATCGGTACTGACCAGAATTACATTCAAATTGGCGATCCCGGCTCTGGTGCTTGCAACCTGGATACTCCGATGCGGGAATACGCCCACCACTTGTTCAGCGGAGAGGGGGTGAACCGTCCGAGCCGTACCGAACAGTTGTGGCACATGGTGCAGATGGCGCGCTGGGGCGATACCGTGTTCCCGCGCAACTGGGTGGAAATTCTGGAGCGGATGGTGCGGGTTGGCCCGTTCAGCACCGCAGCGCGAGAGTTGGGGATGTCGGATATTACTTACACTCGCGGTTCTCTCAGCTTGTTTGACGGCTCGGTGTTTAATGCAGACGATCCGATCGGCTATCTCAACAGTCTGGCGATTAAACGCGATTTCACGATGGCGGAAGTTGTACTTGATTCCGACCGTAGAGTTGCTTAGAGTTGCGTCTGACGATGAGCAACTCGATTCTCTCTAGGGGATATTTTTAAACCCGAAGATCCCCCCTAACCCCCCTTAACAAGGGGGGAACAAGAGAGTTCAAAGTCTCCCTAAAAAAGGGGAAAAAGAGAGTTCAAAGTCAACCCCTACTCCCCAACAACCAGGGGGATTTAGGGGAAAGGAGACTTCAATACAAACGAGAAAAACAGAGGATTTAAGTAGTCTCAAATCGCAACTCACCGTTCAAAATTCCATTATTCGCAATTGCCAATAACCCACTAACAAGTTCCCAAATTATGCTCAACACCACTACAAACCAGACGAATACCAAAACCCAAATCAAGTCTAAGAAAGATCGCCGGAAGCCTTTTTTGGTGATGGAAAATGTTCACAAATCATACCCAAATGGTTACAAGGCTTTAGAAAACGTTAACTTGACTGTAGCTGAGGGAGAGTTTATTACGCTGATCGGACACTCGGGTTGTGGCAAGTCAACGCTGTTGAATATGGTGTCGGGTTTTAGCCATCCGACTCAAGGCAGCGTCAGAATTAGCGGGCAAAAAATTGAGAAGCCGGGCCCCGATCGCATGGTGGTGTTTCAGGGTTACGCTTTGCTGCCTTGGCGGACGGTGTTTGAAAATGTTTATCTGGCGGTTAATGCTGTATTTCCGAATAAGTCGAAGGTGGAAAAAAATGCGATCGTCAACGAGCATTTGGCGATGGTGGGGTTGACTGAAGCTGCCCAGAAAAGACCGCCGCAAATTTCGGGGGGGATGAAGCAGCGGGTTTCGATCGCCCGCGCCTTGGCAATTCGCCCGAAAGTGTTGATTTTAGACGAACCTTTTGGTGCTCTGGACGCAATTACTAAGGAGGAATTGCAAGAAGAGTTGCTGAAAATCTGGAACGATCACCGCTGTACGGTGTTGATGATTACTCACGATATTGATGAAGCGCTGTTTTTGGCCGATCGACTGGTGATGATGACTAATGGCCCGGCGGCGACAATTGGCGAAGTTTTGGAGATTCCTTTTCCGCGTCCGCGCGATCGGGTTCAAATGATGGAAGATCCAGAATACTACAATTTGCGGAACTACGCCCTAGATTTCCTGTTCCGTCGTTTTGCACACGATCACGATGCCTAATCGGTTGGGAAATCAAAGTTAAAGAGGAGAATTATGAGACTTCTCGAACAATTTTAATTCTTGTGGGAAGGTGGTTTTAGGCATCCTGCAGGCCCTTGACTTACTTTTTTTGCAAAAGTCTATTGAAAAGTTGAAGCCCCAGTGTTCCCCGATTTCAGGGGAACAGCGCTGCGGGCGCAATTTTCCCGATCCGGTTGGGTAAACTGAAGCTTAATGGTGGGCGAGAAGTTTTTTCAGACGTTCGGATCTTTTTCCGATATTTTACGTCTACCAGCGAAGAGACCCGATTGCCTAGCTGTCGGTAAGCTGGCATGAACAGAGCCCACCTTCGATCCGAGGGTGGGCTTCTTCTTGATGTTATTAACCGTTTGTGGGCGATCGGTGGTTGGTACATTCCACCCTTGGAAGTGGCACACTGCGGGAACGTTTATCGGTGTTTCATGGGTTAAGGCTGTTGTCAATATAGCGGTTTTCAGTGGAGTGAAGTACAGACGATCGGGTAGGGAAACGGCTGATCCTAACTGTGGCGCGGGGTTCTGTGACTTTTAACAATTGGTATCACTCAGGTTTGCACGGAAAACTCCTCTGGATCGATTCCCCAATTTACCCAGCGAATTGCCTCTTTAGCCGTTAGCGAAGCCCTCGAAGAGGATCGCACATCAGGCGGCACTCGCAAAGCGTGAATAAATCCCGTACTTGGACAAGTCATTTTTAACAAATAAACAGGATTTGCACTATTCACCCGATCAAAATCATCGTCAAACTCGATGCTTAATAAAGTGTATTCCTGCCAACTATCTAATTCTGTCACCGCGAATTCTTGAATTATGCGATCGTAAGTAATTCCCTGAATTAACCCGCGCCGAATTTCTGCATTCTGTTCCTTCAACACCCACTTAGGATCGCGAATTAAATAACTTACACTTTTAATTGTTATTGTGGGACGCCCATCCCACAATCTTGTGGAAGTTATTTAATTCTCATTCCTTAGACTGCGACTGGTGCGGGTGCAGGCTACCTTACCATTCGGGTAAAATCACGCCGTGATAGGCATAAATCGAAACACCGTCGGCCAATTGTACCGCTGGTTTTCCTTCGGCGTGCAAGCGGTGGTTGCTGTCATGGCACGACCTCCTTTAACTATATTTATAGCAATTTGAATTCACCAAAGTTTGCCAGCACATTGGTATGGTGTGTCCGATCCCAAAAAAGATATTTAAATCGAAACGATAGATTTCTGACGCACCATACAAGTTGATTTAACTATTATATTATCCTTGAAATGTGGCAACCGAAACCCGATCGCGCCCTGCTTCTTTCGCCCGATAAAGTGACTCATCGGCCATTGCAATTAGCTCCCCCGGCTGCGATTTCGCCCCCGGAATGCAGCAAGCTACACCCAAACTCAGCGTTACATATTCGCTGACAGCAGACTTATCGTGAGCTATGTGCAAACCCCGCACCTGTTGTGCGATCATTTCAGCTACGGAAGTGGCACCTTCAATATCGGTATTCGGCAAAACTACTACAAATTCTTCTCCACCGTAACGCGCTACTAAATCTGCCGCTCGCTTTACCGAATGCTGGATCACCGTCGCCACTTGCCGCAAACATTCATCCCCCGCTTGGTGCCCATAAGTGTCGTTGAAAAGTTTGAAATAATCAATGTCGCACATAATTAATGACAGCGGTGCTTCTTCCCTCGCCAAACGCCGCCATTCCGTATCGAGGTATTCATTAAAAGAGTGGCGGTTTCTTACCTCAGTCAAACTGTCGTAATTGGCCAAATACTGCAAGGCTCGATTCACTGTTTCTAACTGCTGTTTCTGCTGCTGCAACTGACGGTTGAGCTCCGCCAACTGCTGTTCGGCTGAGTGCGATCGCAACAAATTTCTCACCCTCGCCAGCAATTCCCTCTCGTCAAAAGGCTTTGAAATGTAATCGTCAGCACCCGCATCCAAACTTTCGATCCGAGCGTCCATCCCCGATCGCGCTGTCAAAAAGATTACCGGAGTAGATTTCAATTCTGGCGTGTTCCGAATCTCCTTGAGCAAATCCAGTCCGTTTTGTCGGGGCATGATTTGGTCGCTCACAATCAAATTTGGCTGCAAACTTTTTGCTTTTTCTAAACCTTCAACCCCGTCCCTCGCCACAGCGACTCGATAGTACGGAGTTAATAAAGTTTGGAGGTAAGCCAGCAGAAAATTGTTGTCTTCTACTACCAGCAACAGCGGTAATTCTCTGCTGTCACTTGTTAATTGTTCTAGATAATTTTTGTCGTCAAAACTGTTAGGTTCCGGCAGCGTGGCCTGGGGTGTGGCCGCCCGGATATTTCCCGAACCCCACTCTCCAGATCCGAATCCAGTCAGTCCAGCCAATTGGGCGATCGCACTCACCAACTGATTCGCTTCCACCGGCTTCGACAAATGCCTCTGAAACCCCGCCTCCAGCGCTTCGGCCGAATCTTCTTCCTCAATCCCTCCCGTCAGCGCCACGGCCGGCAGCAGTTCCCTGTGCTCGGACATTTCCATGGCTCTGATGCGGCGGATTAAATCGCAGCCGTCGGCTCCCGATACCGTCATATCGCTCACCAACACGTCGGGGCGCGACTGTTGCAACTCCGCCATCGCTTCGGCGGCGCTACCCACCGCTGTTACCTTGGCTCCAAATGCTTCGAGGCCAGTTTTGAGAAATTGCCGGATTTCGGCGCTGCTTTCCACCACCAGGACTTGCTTTCCCGCTAGGGGTTTGGAAACCGATCCGGGTCTGCTTTCGCTTTGGGCGATCGCAGCAGTGCGATCGTCGGGTGCATTTTTGTTGGCGCCCGGTAGCAGCACATCAAAGGTCGCCCCCTGACCGAGACCGGGACTCGAAGCCCAAACACTTCCCCCGTGCAGTTCCACCAACTGTCGCACAATTGAGAGTCCGAGCCCAAGCCGATTTTGTTCCTTGTTCTGGAAGTTGTCTGCAGGGCGGAAGTAGTCAAAGATGTGCGGCAGAAATTTGGGGTCGATGCCGCAACCGCTGTCGCTGACCCGAATCAACACGCCCGACTCAGTAGGCTCGATCCGCACTTGAACTGGGTATGGTGTGGATTCTGGGGTGAATTTGATGGCGTTGGCCAGGAGGTTCCAGACTACTTGCTGCAAGCGTTCTGCATCCGCCAAAACGTAGCTGACGGCGGGGTCGAAATGTTTTTCTACGCGGAGGTTTTTAGCATCGGCGGTGGGACGGAGGGTGTCGATCGCAGATTCCACGATCGACGGGAGGTGAACTTCGCCGATGTTCAGGCACACTTTCCCCCGCAGCAACCGCGAGAGGTCGAGGAGATTGTCTATTTGCCTGTTTTGTAATTTGGCGTTGCGCTCGATGATTTCCAAAGCGCGGGTGGTGGTGGCTTCGTTTAAATTGCGGGATCGAGCTAGCTGCGCCCATCCCAAAATCGCGCTCAGGGGCGATCGCAGTTCGTGGGAGGCGATCGCCAGAAATTCGTCTTTTGCCCGGTTGGCTTCGGCTTGGGCTGCTTCCACGGCTTTGCGATCGGTGATGTCGAATCCGATCGCCAAATACTGACAGGGTTTTCCCTTACAGTCCAACAGTGGAACTACTGCTGCGTACACCCAATAATCACTTCCATTCTTGGCTTTATTCTGAATGTCTCCTTGCCAAACTTCACCTTTGGCAACAGTTAATAGCAGATTTTTGATTATTTCCGAAGATTTATATTCCGAATGGAGGATGCCGAAGTGGCAGCCGATTAGTTCGGCTTGCGAATAGTTGGAGATTGAGCAAACTCGATCGCTGACATAGTTGATAATTCCTCGCGCGTCAGTCCTCAGCGCCAGTGTCGATCGGTCGATCGCTCTTTTAAAATCTAAACATTCTTGTAGCGACCAATCTAGTTCTTTTGTCGTAGAAAATTGACCGAGCCGATCGGACGCGTTTTGTTGCGGGCGATCGGGCTTATCCTTACTCCGTTGTTGGATTTCCATTGCTTCTATTTTCCCCTGACGGCTGACACCTAATCTACTCGCATCCTGATTCATTATCACAATTTTCTTTCCCGCACCGGCGGGTGTAATATTTTGTATCTCTTCATCTTCCTGACAAATTGGCAGGTACCACATCCACTCGGGAGTCACCTTAATTTTTGTTTATAGTTGGCTAAAGTTTGTCAATCTGAGGACTGATTTTTTCATGTCTAGCCGATCGTCGGCTGCAGGCTCATTCCTTTTTATCTGGTATCTTTTATATTTTACTAAGGGGAATCACTGATAATTTTATGGTGTGGATCACACACCGACAGTTGCATTCTTGTTTAAAACTGGTATCATAACCGTCAACTTTTTGCTCACAATTACTCCTAGTATCTGGCACAAAGTCTGGTCTTCGGCAGGCTTTCGCGTCTGTGGCATTCTGCCTCATCTGCACTGAAGGAGATATATGTGCAGGGCTAGACAGTTCCCAAATCACGGGCGGGTTTGGGCGCACAAAGTCCCTGTCTGGCGATCGTCCGTAACTTCTTTTAAATTATTTTCTTCAACATCTTGACAGGTTTGTATATTTTTTGTATTATCAAATGTAATATGCCTTCAGAGAAGAAAACCGCTCAACTGGCTTGACGCACTCAACTATTAACAATTTGAGGAAAATCGTCTGTGAATTTAGACGCTGTACGCGACCATTTTGAACAAAGAGCCTTTGATTATGACGGCTTAATTCCCCGCCTCATTCCGCGCTATGGCGAGCAACACGATGTAATATTGCAGCTCATCCCTTCTGAAACTAATGCTAACATAAAAGTTCTGGATTTAGGCGCGGGAACTGGCATACTGTCGGCTATGATTCTGCAAGCATTTCCTCAAGCAAAAGTCCTAGCCTTTGACATGGCCCAAAATATGCTGAAAACTTGCCAAACTAACTTGTCCGCTTTCCGAGAACGGCTGACCTTGCAGCAAGGAAACTTTGCCGAAGATGATTTTGGCAGCGGTTACGATTTGGTAGTTTCAGGCTTGGCAATCCACCACCTCGACAGCGCAGGCAAACAACAGCTATTTCACAAACTTTTCCACTCGATGAATCCAGGGGGAATTTTGCTAATTCGAGATATTGTGACAGGTGCTACTCCCCGGCTGACTGAGCAATACGAACAGTTGTGGCGGCAGTACATGAAAGCTAACGGAGAAGACGATGCAGCCTGGTTTCAAAAATATCGAGAAGAAGATATTCCCTCCTCTGTGGAAGAGCAGACAAACTGGCTTGCAGAAGCAGGTTTTGCCGAAGTAGGATGTCACTGGCGCTATCTGAATTTTGCTGTTTTTGGCGGAGTTATTCCAAGGTAGAAGGCATTCGGCAGAAGGCAAATTTTTTGATAATTATCAAAAGATAAAACTCGTGAAAATTGCACCCAGAACAGTTTCTGGTTCCCGGTCGCCTAACCTAATTATGTAGGTGCGTAAGGCCGCACCTTACCGCTATAATTCGCGCGTAAGACCATTTTTTACGTCCGGGAAGCATTTTCCGGAAACCTGTTTAGTCAGGTTCACTCAAGCGCCCTCTGGCAGTGCAAACAGATTCAACAAACCCGCACCCCATCAACAAGATAACCCGCTATTGAGATTTTGTAAAAGGTGATTTAAAAGCTCAATAAATAAAGTAAAACTATGAACGATTCTCGATTAGTAAAAATCAGCAGATATCTCAGCAAACACCTGCGTCACGCGCCCTCGCGCATCGGCATTGAACTCGCTCCCGGTGGCTGGGTTCCTGTTAGCGAACTCCTCGATGCGTGCCAAAAAAATAACTTTACCCTTCAGCTTGCAGAACTCAAAAAAGTAGTCGCGCAAAACGACAAGCAGCGCTTTTCATTTGACTCCACAGGCACTCTAATTCGTGCCAACCAAGGACACAGTGTAGAGGTTGACTTGCAGTTAGAACCCGCGGTTCCCCCGGATATTTTATATCACGGAACAGGTAGCACCGCCGTCGAGTCTATTCTCACTCAAGGAATTAGGAAAATGTCGCGGCATCATGTTCATTTGTCCGTGAATATCCCGACGGCGCGCCAAGTAGGTGCAAGACACGGCATCCCGGCCGTCTTTACTGTAGATGCCGCAGCAATGCAACGCGACGGTCATACATTTTACTGCTCGGAAAACAAAGTGTGGTTAGTAGATTTTGTGCCGCCAGCTTATCTCAAAATAACTTGATAATTTTCCTTCTTTTTGTAGAATGTGTGCCACAAAAAATGTAAAATAAGAGTAAGTAGGACTTTGGCAAAATGAGTGCGGAATATATGGGCGATCGCGAAAACAATTTTCATCAAAACAATTCTCAAAATAGAGGTCTGCTAGGCTCTGGTTGGCGACCTTTTTACCGTCAATTTGATTGGCAACACCTGGTACATTTAGCGTCTAGCGACCCCCAAGAACTAGCTCAAAAAACTTTAGGTGCAGCTAGCGATATTGCCGACGCAATGGGAAGACACCAATATACTTGGTGGGCCAATATTTTAAATGTATTTTCGGAAAATACTCGCTACGAAATTGATGAATTTTGGGATTACATTACTCCGCAGCCAGTTTACCCGGATTACCGCTACAAAGATGTTTTAGTTACCGAAACGCCTGTGGTGCAATTGGTCAGCCGCGCTAGCATTCCCATCGACTACGTTCTCAACAAACTCCAAGAAATTACTGTTTTCAAAGTTCTGGATTTGCTAGGGAAACCGGATGCAATTACCCAGTCTTTTATGGAGAGACATTTTTCTTATCCCCCGGAGCGGTTTGTTAGCTGGGAACGCTTGGAAGTTTTGGGTACTGTTTATGCTTCTTGGGCTCGATTCGGCTGCTGGCTGCAAATTGACAGCTACGATAGGGGAAGACGCTGTTACACTCTGATTTGCCAAGATATGGCGCCGCTCGTTAGCAAGGCAACTTATAATTTAGCGGTGATTCTGGGCGGGTACAAAAGCCGCGTCGGACAGGTTCACAGCCAGTTCCCAATTCGCACGTTTTCTGCGGAGGTTCAAAGTTTTACTGATACAGTTCAGCAGGCAATTTTGGATCAAAATCAGTTGGCTGTTTTGGTTAGTGGCGAACCGGGAACAGGCAAAACTGCTTGGACGCAAGCGGTAGCCAAGGAAATTTTAGTGCCGCTGGGTTATGTGATTTTTATCTTAGACCACGATGCTGTGGAAAATTTTGTGCCACCGAGTTATTTGGAGCGGATTTGTATTATTATCAATGAGGCTGATAATTTGGCTCAAGATCGATCGACTGCAGAAGCACAACGCACTAACAAAACCGAACATATTTTGAGTTTGCTGGATGGCACTTTGTATCAAAGCGTTATCGACGAAAACGGCATTCAATTTCAGCAAAAACTCGTAGTTTTGATGACTTGTAACACGACGGAAAGATTAGATCCTGCAATGTTACGGAAAGGGAGAGTGGATTTTACCAGTGAATTTACGCACAAATTTGTTTGAGCGCTATCTTGGATTATCAAGCTATCTGGCGATCGCACTGGCTACACGATCTCATAGTCGGGGGACAAAACAGAGCACTCCAGTCCCCTCCGACTATTCCGGCGGCGCCGACGCGATCTATGCCTAATGGTCAAACAGCAGGCGGGCACTAGATTTGCTCTTAAATTGACACTAATGCCTATAGACATATCCCCATCAAAAATGATATCAATGATGGGTGATACCCTCTAAGGGTATCGTCCGAGAGAGCAAATCAGGGAAAAACAGCATTTTTGGTCTCAAACAGAATTTTTCAAACTTGACAGCTATGGAGGAAATCCCAAACCGTGCAAACTAAGCCAGTTCAGCAAAAAATTCAGGGACTGGGAAGGTACGTTGACGGGACTTTCCCGATCGCCCAACAACCCGCAGAGGCAACCGTGTCGGAGAGTAAAGACAGATTTCGGCGGTTTGTGGAGCGCTCCGCCGAGGCCGTGGCAATGGTAGATTGTGAAATGCGCTATCTGTCGGTTTCTCGTCGCTGGGAAACAGATTGCGGGTTGGGCGACGGCGAGGCCATCGGCCGATCTCATTGGGAACTGTTCCCGAATCTCCCGGAATATTGGGAGCAAAATGCCCAGGCTTGTTTGAGGGGAGTTTTGGAATACAGCGAGTTTGTGGCAGGGCGATCGATCGCATCTGTATCAGGAAAAATCGCAAGCGGCTGTGTTAGCGAGCCGGTAAGATGGGTATTTCAACCTTGGAAAAATAACGAAGGTGCGATCGGCGGTTTGATTTTGTTTGCATCTAAGGTAGGTGAGGCTTCCGCTCAAACCAATTGCTATAATAAATTTCAGTCCGAGGTCAAAAGTAAGCAGTTAGAAACAATACCGCAACTAACTCAAATTGCCCTCGAAAATGCTGCTGATACAATCTTTTTTAGTACCTCCGACGGTCAAATTTGCTACGCGAACAAAGCCGCTTGCCATCTTTTTGGCTACTCGGAATCGGAACTGCTAAACATGAGGGTTAGCGACATCGATTCGCGGTTGCCAGCATCGGATTGGCGAGAACACTGGGCTCTTCTCAAGCAACAAAACAACCTCACTTTTGAAACCAGTTACAAAACCAAAGACGGCGCCAGTTTTTCCGTCGAAGTTAAAGTCAATTATTTAGTATACGGCGGCTGCGAATACCGCTGCGCGATCGCCCGCGACATTTCCGCCCGCCTCGCAGCAGAATCAGCGCTCGTAGAGGCAAAAGAGCAACTTCAAGCAGTTTTGGACGCGGTGCCGGGATTAGTTTCTTGGGTAAGTTCCGATTTGCGTTATTTGGGAGTAAACCGACATTTAGCTAGCGCTTACAAAATGCCAGCCGAACTATTTTTCGGTCAAAAAGTAGGTTTTTTAGAGACAAGTCCCAAATTTAACGATTTAGTATACGATTTCTTTGCAAACCATAAAAAGAAAACATCTCAAGAAGTAACAGCGAGCATCAGAGGAGAAAATAAAACTTATCTAATAGTGGCTCAAAAATACCATAATAATACGGCGGCGGTATTTGTGGGATTGGATATTACAGACAGCAAACAGTCTCTTTTAGCTTTGCAAGAATCCGAAGAACGCCTGCGACAACAAGCGGCAAAATTAGAGCAGACGCTGTTAATTTTGCAGCAAACTCAAACTCAACTGATTCAAACAGAAAAGATGTCATCTCTGGGGCAGTTGGTAGCAGGAATAGCCCACGAAATTAACAATCCAGTTAGTTTTATTTCTGGCAATGTCAGCCACGCCACTGGCTACATTCAAGAACTGCTGCGAACGATCGAGCTTTACCAAAAGTATTATCCCCATCCCGTGCGGGAAATTCAAGATTTGATAGAAGAATTAGACTTAGACTTCATCAAAAAAGACTTGCCAAAACTGCTAAATTCCATGAAAGTCGGTTCGGAAAGGATTCGCGATGTCGTGCGATCGCTCCGCTTGTTCTCGCGTACCGACGAAGCCCAAATGAAGCCGGCTGATATCCACGAAGGTTTGGATAGCACTGTGCTGATTTTGCAAAATCGCCTGCAAGCTAAAGGGGGACGGCCAGGAATTTCTCTAGTTAAAGAGTACGGAGATTTGCCACGAGTTCACTGCTATGCGGGACACTTAAACCAAGTGTTCATGCACTTGTTGACAAATGCGATCGACGCTTTGGAAGAAGGGGGGAGAAATGCCGAAAAGTATGGTAAAATTCAAAATCAGTCTTACTTAGCTTCAGCCAAGTCGAAATCTGAAATATTCAATCCCGAAATTCGGATTCGGACTTCCGTGGTAGGGGAAAACGAAGTTACGATCGCCATTAGTGACAACGGCCCTGGCATGACTGAAGAAGTCCTCGACTGCATCTTTGACCCTTTGTTTACCACTAAATGTTCAGACACGAGCACTGGTTTGGGTCTAGCAATCTCCCAGCATTTAGTAGTAGAAAAGCACGGCGGTAAGTTGCACTGTGTTTCGCGTCCGGGAGAGGGAACGGAGTTGATAATTAAAATTGCGATCGGCAACGATTAATTGGCTATTTACAAATAGGAAATAAGATGGTAATTGAGTGGCTAAAATTTAAAGTACCTCAAGAAAAGTGGGAGCAGTTTATTCAACGAGATCAGGAAGTTTGGACGGCGGGACTAAAAAGTTGGGACGGTTTTTTAGGCAAAGAAATTTGGGTAGATCCGGTGGAAAATGAGGTGGTGATGTTGATTCGCTGGGAAACTAGGGAGAAGTGGAAGTCGGTTCCGCAAAGCACAATAGATGAGTTGGATGCCCAAATGGGCGATTTGCACATTGCGATCGCCGAAAGTCGCGAATATCAAGTTCGCAAGTTTTTACATTAGTTAGTCACCAGTCAGTTGAGCGTGGTAATTTTTGAAAGATTAATCATGCGTTTTACCTTGATTGTACCGCAGACATCGATTTGGTATTTGGTGTGAAGGGCGATCGAGCTGGGTACAATCATCGCAGTGTTTGGTATCTGGTGTTAGGGGCGATCGCCCTTGATTGACTATTTCATGCGATTACTCTGGCGGTTCAGTACCTAGAGGGGCTTGACGGCGGTGACGAACGTGTATTATTGCGACGGTATCGCCCTCCACCACAAACAGAATTCGATAGGTTCTTCCTTTACCAACCCACAGTTGTCGAATTTCCCTACCAATGATGGCAGCTTCGGGTGCAACTGAGCAACGGTAAGGAAACTGTTCCAGGGATGCGATCGCATCTTGGAGGTCGTAGTACCACTGATTTGCGGCATCAGCACTCAGATAATCGCACATCCAACGGTAGGCGTTTTCAATTTCTTGAAAGGCGGGTGGTTGGATTAGGACTTGATAACTCATAGACGAGGGGGGATGTTGAACTGCTGCTGTAGCGCTGTCATAGCTCTCTCGGCTGGAATACCTTCACCTCGATCGAAGCTTTCAAGTCCTTTGCGGATGCCGATGATAGCTTCGAGGTAGTCGATACGCTCTAGCAGTTGTTCGTAGGTATTAAGTTGGGGGTTTGGAGTCGATTTTAGCGATCGTACCAAACTGAGAAGATCCGCGAGTAGTTCGTCAGGGGTGCTCTCGATTTCTTGGATGAGGAGTTCTTTGATGGTCATCGTGGCATCTCACGAGGATTGATACTTTGAGTATAACGGCGATCGCTCTTTTTTAACTCAAGCGATCGCAACTGGTACAACGATCGCAGTGTTTGGTATTTGGTGCCAAGGGCGATCTGGCTCCCTTGGACAAGCCTTGAAAGAGCGCGATCGCACGCTACGCAATCTGCCGATCGCTCTGCGGGCAATGATTTTGAGATATACTTGTACATAAATATAGGAGGTAAACTTTACACTTTGAGTTTAGATCGGAGTAGTTTAGATGAAATTCGAGAAGATATCGCTAAAATTGCCAGTCGCTATGGGGTTTTTCAGTGTGTTGAATGTAGTCAGGCTATCAAAGAGTTCTTGACGGTCAGAAACCTACATGGTAAGCAGATTAAACTGGATTTAGAAAGGCAAGACCTACCTTGGTCAGTGATTTATGATTTACGACGACAGCAGCAAATTGCTACTAATGGCTACCATCAAGGGATATCAATTACCATCGACGAACAGGAAATTGTTTTTGATAATATAGATTGTAGTGGTGTGACTCGGCAGGAATGGCTGCAAAATTTAACATCTCCTACTCTGGAACTGGGCATGGGAAGCTTTAAGATTATAGAAGAGGAGTTTTGAACTGCAAAATTTGCAGTTATTTTAAAAATATTGAGGTAAAAAATGCACGATTTATATACCCTGATTGAGAAAATAAAGAAAGCTCCTTCAATGTACTTGGGACGACATTCAATTATTTGTCTTCAGGCTTTTTTATCGGGTTACAGCGTCGCTAAATATGAGTTGGGAGAACAGCCAACGAAACAAGATAGCGATTTTAGGGAGTTTCCTGAGTGGATACGAAAAAGATTCAACGTGCAGACTAGCCAATCTTGGGCTAATGTCATTCTGTTTTATTCTGAGGATGAAAGCAAAGCACTTGATAAGTTTTTTGAGCTGTTATGTGAGTTTATGGATCGTCATGCTTCGGCTGATACTTTAAGCGAAGGCGGATTAGATATAGAGGAAAAAGCGCAAGTTCTTAGGAGTTGATAGAAAGGGCGATCGCTCTTTCATTTTAGGCTATCGATCGTCAGAAACAAGAAAGGGCGATCGATCTTGATGGGCGAAGGGCGATCGCTCTTGGTAAAATCATTGCAGTGTTTGGTATTTGGTGTGAGGGGCGATCGCTCTTTCATTTTAGGCGATCGGTCATCTGAAACAAGAAAGGGCGATCGCACCTGTTTGAAGAAAATCATCAGGGCGATCGCTCTTATTTGAAAAGAATCAGAAAGGCGATCGCCCTTTCTTTCGCTGTGGCGATCGCCCAACGGGATAGCTACACTTCACACCCTGCGTGCAATCCTCGCCCTTTGGGATGGTGGAAATCGATCGGATTGTCAGTGGAAAGAGAGGTTGGGGTGACAGGAGGGTTAAGGGAATATGTAGGATGGGCGATCGCCCTTTTATTTGCTGTGGCGATCGATCTGATTTGAAAAAAATAAGAAGGGCGATCGCGCTGTGAATCAGTTCGTAATAACAACCATCAGGTTATCTGAAATTACCATCATCATATATTCTGCACTTTCCTGGTTCAATTCTTCCCATATCAACAATGCCTCCCAGGTCAATTGTTCTACCTCTACTATGATTAACGTGAATCGAAAATTTGACGGGTGAGTCAACAATTGATTGAAGTGGGAAAAACAGTGAACTTGTGTCGTAGAATCTTTTATCACGCCGTCTACTATTAGACTCAATCCTCAGCCTTCGCCAGTTTTCACCACTAGTAAGACCAAATGGTTGTCCTAATGCATTTACACCGAGACTATATCTTGTGTACATTTGAAATTCGACGCTCTGAACTCTTGAATCTCTACTACCCGCTTCGGCAATAACTCTTGCCCTCAGATTACCAGATATATTACAGAATTCAGCAAATTTTATTTCGCCATTGATTCCGTCTCGTTCTTGATAGTTAGGAGAAGCTTGCCCAGGAATAGCTGAAAAAGGTAAAACCAGTGCTGCCAAAAGAAGGCTTTTATAAAAAAACGCCAAACTGTTAGCTCTATCGACTACTTTGACTAAATTGAAAAGCATTGTTAATTTTTGTTGATAGATATTTCTCCTATCATTATTTCAAAAATCCCAGCTTTGTCTAGGCCAAAAAGCTTAATTTTGTTGGCAATTTTGTCTGCTAATCTAACCCGCCCTGTGTAAAAAATGTTAGAATATGCCAGAAAATGTTGGAAAATGTTAGGTATAATACGGAAAATCACAACATCCACGATACTGCATGAATCTTAAGGAAGTGCTACAAATGGCTGACGAGATGGTATTTGCCAAAACTGGTCAGCACCTCGATAACTTACAAGAGGCCATTCTGCGAGGAACCATGCAAGGTGAGAAATATACCAAAATTGCCGAGGATATTCACTTTAACGAGAGTTATCTTAGGCAAGTTGGATCGCAATTATGGCAGATACTTTCAGAAGAGTTGGGAGAAGATGTTAATAAAACGAATGTTCGATCGGCAATGGAGAGGTTGCAAGTCTCGATAGTTTCACATTATGCACAAGACTCTGTGCAAATAGGCTTCGTTAATTTTTGTGGAGAAAACAGAGACCCGCCAGATAGACCAAACTCCCACCCACGAAATCAGGAAACATCTAATTCAAAACCAATTAAAACTCCACATCAAGATTTAAGCGAAATGCCCGAGTTGGGCGACTTCTACTCGCGCACCCACGAACTCCAAACCCTCACAACCTGGATTCTACAACAAAACTGCCGCCTCATCACCCTCACCGGTATCAGCGGCATCGGCAAAACATCCCTAGCAGTACAACTCGTACAACAAATCAAAAACGAGTTTGAGTACGCAGTTTGGTACACACTAGACGAATTCCCCACCATAGATAAATTGCAATCCAACCTAACACAGCTTTTTTCCCAGTCAGAAAACCCTGATTCATCCGCAACAAACCAGAAACCCTTACCGCTGATTAAATATTTACAAAACCATCGCTGTTTAATAGTCTTAGATGACATTCACAACCTTTTCTGTAGTGGCGAATTGGCAGGAAAATATAAACCAAAATACGAAGAATATCGCTCCCTATTCAAACAAATAGAAAAATTATCCCATCAAAGTTGCTTTCTGCTAGTCGGTTGGGAACCGCCGAAAGAAGTTCCTCAACTCACCAGCGAAAATACTCCCATTCGTACCTTACAACTCACTGGCTTAGACACCGCAGCCGCAGGAGAAATTCTCAGAGATAAAGGATTAGTAGAAATCGATAACTGCGAAGCACTCATTCACCGCTACCAAGGCAACCCCTTCTGGTTAAAAAGCGTGGCGACTTTGATTCAAGAGTTGGGAATCGGCGCGACTGAGGTATTAATAGATGATACCATATTGTTACCCGAAGATTTGAAAGATGTTTTACAACAGCAGTACGATCGCACTTCCGAACTCGAAAAACAAGTCATGTCATTGTTAGCGACAGAAAACCAGCCAGTCAACTTCGCCAAATTGCTACAAAACGGACAAATATCATCATCAGATTTGCTAAACGCCTTGCAATCTCTATCACGGCGCTGCTTGATAGAAAAAGAAGCAAGTCTTTACACTTTGTCACCTGTACTGAAGCAGTATATCAAAACTAGACGATCGCACTTAACAAACATCGACAGTGAATAAACATTTCAAACAACACCGCTTGTCAACTCTTGTTTCCTCAAATTCGGCAACAATGCCAAAACATCCAAATACCACCACCAACGCTGAGGTGTAATCTCCTCAAATTTGCGCTTCTGCATTAAATCCACAAATCTCGACAACTCCTCATAAAACTCCCTTGCTTGTTCAACTAACCGTCGATCTGCATTTGCTAATACACCTTTCTCTTCCTCACTCAGTTGAGATTCAACTTTTGCCAACTCATCTCTAAGTTGCAACATTTCTAAATGTTCAGCCCCACTCACATCAGGAAATTCAACCATTACACAATAGTTTTTTACCAAAGTATTCATAACAAATCCTTAACTAAACCTACATAAATAAACATTGAATTAGCCAGGTAGCTTTCCGGTTCCTTTGGAGGAAAAGCCGTTTCTAAAACTCCATCCAAGCCCATCATTACCAGCCATATTGTGTTATTTACACTGCTGGTAACTGTCGGATAAAACGTTTTTCCGTAGACATAGACATAAACTTTAGCATCAGCATTCCTAACAATAAAACTGATAAGTCTATTATATTCTTCAAGGGTCGCGTCCGGCCCTAAATGGCCTAAATTAATCCTTTTGAGTAAATGAGACATTGCTTTTCCAGGTTTCCAGAGAATTCCGTCTCTCACCCGCTCAATTGCCTGCACAACCTCTAATTGCCTACCTTCGTCAAAAATCAACTTTAACCTTATCTGAGAAAAACTGAACTGCAAACAAATATATCATAACCTATTGGGCATTATGGCAAAATTGCTACAAAACGGACAAATATCATCATCAGATTTGCTAAACGCCTTGCAATCTCTATCGCGGCGCTGTGCGAGCGAAAAACAGGAAAGTCTTTACACTTTGCCACCTGTACTGAAGCAATATATCAAAGGGTTGTAACGGAGATGTCGCACCAATATCAATAAGGGGCTTTTTCGTGGGTGGGGGCGGGTTTACGAGATTGTTCGTTTTAGGCAATTATTGTTGGTGAACCCGCCCCTACAAATTTTTGACAGAGGGTAAGATTTCAGTTATACCCAATCCGGCTTAAATACCTCCTTTATTTCTTAGTCTGCGGAGGCAGACTTTGTGTGACAAGAAGCGGTTTCAACCGCCCCATCATAAAGAGTGGTGACTGTGCTATCATAGAATACAAAACTTATTGAGTCGAGTTATATGACCACAATAACTACAGTCACAACAGCCTCAAAACTCGCTGATTACTACATCTGGTTCGCGAATGATGTAGGCTCCTATCTCAGCAACCACAAGCTACAAAAACTATTGTACTACGCCCAAGCATGGTATTTAGCCTTTGAAGATACACCGCTTTTTGATGAAGATTTTGAAGCTTGGGTGCACGGGCCGACTATCCCGGCTTTATTTTATGAATACAAAGAACAATTTGACTGGAAGCCAATTCTGAAAGAAGTCGAAAAACCAGCGTTTCCAGAAGAAGTACAAGAGTTTTTAGACGAGTTAGCTGACGATTATTTCTTCCGGGACGCTTATGAGTTAGAATTGATGGTGCGACGTGAAGACCCTTGGATTAATGCTAGAGGTGAGTTGCCAAGAGATGAACCTTCTCATGCTATTATTACGAAGGAATCAATGCGAGAATTTTACAAAACCCGTGTCATCGAAGAAGCATAAAAAAAGACAAGATACAGATATTCGTCGTCAGCCATCTTCCGCACCGAGAGAGGTTGTGAAAATACAAATACCGGAAGGAGTTAGTTTTTCTTTCAGGTATTATCAGGATGATAAAGATAAGTTTTCACTAGGCGGTAGAGATGCTAAGTATCTAGCATCTTTACTGAGAAGGCTGCGCGATTTGTCACAATTGAACGCTCAAGAAATTATCAATAATCAAAGTAAAAGTCTGCGCTGTCATGGCATAGTTTGGAAAAATACTACTGAACCTAATGGCTTTGGGATTCCCAATGAAGATATCCTAATCAATATCCCCTACCAGTTTCAAATATCAGCTAATGAATACGGCAGGGTGCATGGCTTTTTTAGTGAAAATGTTTTTTATATTGTCTGGCTAGACCCAGACCACAATCTTTACAGTTGAAATTATAGCCGAAGGAAGAAGGAAGAAGGAAGAAGGGAGAATGCAATCCAAACAACTGATCTCGTGCTTAAGATGCGAGACTTCTTGAAGAAGTTGGGAATCTCAAACAGTCGGGGACTCACTCCGACTAAAGAAACCGGGTTTTTTACCTTATCAGGAGGCTGCGACGAAGTATTTTTGTAAAAAAACTTGGTTTCTGAACCCCATGCGTAAGTCCTAATTTTAAGAAAGTTTTGCATAGAGAGCTGAAATAAAATTAACGCTTAAAAAGCCTACTCCTAGTACGAGAATGATAAAGATGCCGATACTGAAAATAGACTTTAGCCGATCGCCAATTCCGGGTTTTTCTGAGTTCATTGGTCAATTTTTACAGTAAATTTGAGAGGGGGAATTGAGAAAGAGTAGATTATACCAATGGGCGAACAAAAAGGCAACTCCCGACAAGCTCCAAACGACGATCGCCCTGAGTAGGTCGCATTTTTTAACTTTTAATCTAAAATCTAAAATCTAAAATAGTCTTAGGCATTTTTCGGTGAGCCTGGGCAGCCCGAAGTCGATCGCCCGAACCCGATCGCGCTAACTCCTGTAAAATAGAGGGCGCGTGGGGGCGAAGCTTTTAACAGCCGAAATTAGGGGCGATCGCCACAGGCTCCCAAATACATAATAATATGTCAGTCATCCTTAACTTACTCACAAAGGTAAAAATAGAAGAGTGCCAAGAAATAATCTAAAACATATAACTGAAAAAAGGATAGAAATCGATGCTCCACCCAGTCTCGCAACCTTACCCACAACGAGCAAATACTATGACCCAAAGAGCCGTGCGGAAGCCAAAACCCTCTGTTGCAAACCACTTGAGACCAAGTTTTCCTCAAAGGCACTGGCTGGAGATGGCAGAGTACGCCTCTCTGGCGGCCTCTGGTGTGGGTTCCCTGGCGGTGGCAGTGTCGGGTCAAGCTTTTTACGGGGTTGCTCCCCTAACTTTGGCTTTGTCGCTGAATGTTGCTAACCGGTATCGGTTCGAGCAGCAAGTGCGGGTGCATCAAAATTCGGAAATGGCCCAAGTCCAAAAGTCTGTCAATAAAGTCGAAAAAACGGCGGTGACGGTAATTGTTAAATTACGCAAGCAGTTGTCTGCAGATATTGCAGCGCTGCGCCAGCAAATGGCTGCACTACCTAGGCATGAGGCTGTTGAGGAGTCGATCGATATTCAGCGGCAGTTACTGAGTTTAGGAGAGTCGGTAGCTTCTTTGCAAGAAATCGTGGCGTCTGCTGTGCTCGATGTCCGCCAGCAGGTGAGCGAACAACTGCAAGATTTATCGGTTGGCCAACGGGCGAATCTCCAAGCTGTGGAACAGGCTATAGAGCAACTGCAAAGTGCGACGCAAGGCTTGGCAGAAACTTCTATCACCAGAGACGACTGGGAAGTAGTAAATACTAGATTTTTGGAAATCCAGAAAGTCATGGCCAATTTGCAAAGCCAACTGCAAGCTCCCGCACACCAATCGAGTGCGGATTTGTCGATTGTCCAAGCTCAAATCCACCGTTTGGAACACGAGCAGCAAGAAGTTGTCAAACCTCACCTCAAGCGCTTAATCTCAGTTGTCAAGGAGTTGCAGCACACACCAGAGAACCGTCAGTAGTCATTAGTCAGCAGTCATTAGTCATCAGTCAGAAGGAATACTTTTGCCCTCGGACACGCTCGACACTCTCCGACTCTCCGACTCACGCCCGATCGAGTCCTACTTTTTCGACAACTGTGTTAAAAGATTAAAAGCTAATCTGTCTAGTTCAACTGTTTTCAACCTGTTACAAGAAAAATCAATGACTGCAACCGTAACTATTGCTGATAACCCGTTACTAATCGGTCAAGGATTGCCCCCATTTGACGCGATCGAACCACAACACGTAGTCCCCGCCATCACCCAACTGCTGACCGAACTAGAAGCCTCGCTAGCTGCCTTAGAAGCCTCTGTAGAGCCGACTTGGAGCGGCTTAGTAGAACCATTGCAGCGACTCGGAGAGCGTTTAAATTGGAGCTGGAGCATTGTCGGACATTTGATGGGCGTGAAAAATAGCCCGGAACTGCGATCGGCTCACGAAACAGTTCAGCCGGAAGTAGTAAAATTTTGGAGCAAGCTCAGTCAAAGCAAACCGCTTTATGAAGCTTTTAAAGCACTGCGGGCTAGCGAAAATTGGGACAGCTTAGAGTCAGCTCAAAAGCGAATTGTCGAAGCCGCTCTCCGAGACGCCCAACTCTCCGGCGTCGGTTTAGAAGGCGAGCAAAAAGATCGTTTTAATGCCATTCAATTAGAATTAGCCGAAATTACTACCCAATTTTCTAATCACGTCCTCGACGCTACCAAAGCATTCAGCATCACCCTCACAAACAAAGACGAAATTGACGGTTTGCCGCCGAGTTTGTTGAGTTTAGCCGCTCAAGCCGCTCGCAGCGCTGGCGAAGAAAATGCGGATGCCGAAAACGGCCCTTGGCGGATTACTTTAGACTTTCCGAGTTACGGCCCTTTCATGCAGCACAGCACCCGCGGCGACTTGCGCGAAAAGTTGTACAAAGCTTTTATCGGCAGAGCAAGTAGCGGAGAATTGAATAACTGGCCGTTAACCGATCGCATTTTAGCTTTGCGCCAGGAAAAAGCTGCTTTGCTGGGGTTTAGTAGTTATGCCGAATTGAGTCTGGCGAGCAAAATGGCTCCCGACGTTACAGCAGTGGAAGCTTTGTTAGAAGAATTGCGCTTAGCTAGTTATGATGCTGCTGTCAAAGATTTAGAAGAATTGAAAGCTTTTGCTGCCGAAAAAGGCGCGGCGGAATCTGGGGATTTGAAGCACTGGGATGTAGGTTTTTGGTCGGAACGGCGCCGGGAAGAAAAGTTTGCTTTTAGTGCCGAAGAATTGCGACCTTATTTTGCTTTGCCACAGGTATTAAAGGGGTTATTTGGATTAGTTAAACGGCTGTTCGGCGTGACAGTAACTGCGGCGGACGGTCAAACTCCTGTGTGGCACAAAGATGTGCGCTATTTCCAAATAGATGATGAAGCAGGAAATACGATCGCCAATTTCTATTTAGACCCCTACAGCCGCCCCGAAGAAAAGCGCGGCGGTGCTTGGATGGACGAGTGCGTGGTGCGCGCTAAATTTGTCGAAGCGGGAAAAACAACTACGCGGTTGCCGGTGGCTTATTTGGTGTGCAACCAAAGTCCTCCGGTTGACGGCAAACCGAGTTTAATGACTTTCTTGGAAGTCGAAACTTTGTTTCACGAATTCGGTCACGGTTTGCAGCATATGCTGACAACGGTAGACTATCCGGGGGCTTCGGGCATCAATAATGTTGAGTGGGATGCGGTGGAATTGCCCAGTCAATTTATGGAAAATTGGTGTTACGACCGCGCGACTTTGTTCGGAATGGCAAAGCATTACGAAACCGGGGAAACTTTGCCGGAACACTACTACCAAAAACTGTTAGCAGCGCGCCACTACATGAGCGGCACCGTCATGCTCAGGCAAGTACATTTTAGCAGCGTTGACATCGAATTGCATCACCGCTATCGATCGGGCGGCAACGAAACTGTGGCCGATGTCCGCAACCGTATCGCTAAAACTACGACTGTTTTGCCTCCTCTGGAAGAAGACGCATTTTTGTGCGCTTTCGGACACATTTTTGCGGGCGGGTATGCGGCGGGGTATTACAGTTATAAATGGGCTGAAGTGCTCAGCGCTGATGCTTTTGCGGCGTTTGAGGAAGCGGGTTTGGAAGATGAAAGTGCGATCGCATCTACAGGCAAGCGCTTCCGAGATACAGTGTTAGGATTGGGCGGCAGTTTGCACCCGATGGAAGTGTTTAAAACTTTCCGGGGACGCGAACCGAGCACTAAAGCTTTGTTGAGACACAGCGGTTTAGTTGCTGCTTAATCTGGCTTAATCTAATCTGGAATAATTGGGGATTAATGCGGGTGAATTTCTTTGCATTAATCCCTGTTTTTTTGTTGAATAAGATTTGGGCATATGCTGTATGTTTAGGGTGTTTATACAGCATATTCCATGTATATGTAGTACACACTATCTTGTAGTAAATAAGGTGCGGATACACCCATCAATCTGCAAGTTCTATTTAAAAGGTCGATAAAACTTACAGATTGACGGGTGTATCCGCACCAAACAGCAGGCGATCGCTCTTCTTGTGTGTACCACATCTACATGGAATATGCTGTATCTCAAATGAGTTCAAAAGAACCACTCTTGACACGATGATCCTTTATATCTTGCCCTTAAAGTCAAGTACAATTTATCCCAAATTAGATGAGCTTACCCTGCTGTTTCAACCCCCATACAGTCCGGAAGTAAACCCCATAGAATGACTGTCGGGCTACGTAAAAAAACATTGAAATGGTTGAGATTTGACCAAATAGAAGAGTTGAGAGCAGCGGAGAAAAAATAGTTAAATAAGTTGACGTTGGAAGTTATTGCTTCTTTGAGGGGATGGAAATTTATTTGATAGGATATCTCTGTAGCAGGACTTTAGGAAATTGGTAAGCAGTCGCGCATTTAAATTGTATATTCAGGGCGGGCAGGACGCCCATCCCACAAGACTTTGATTTTTTTTTGACATACAATTTAAAGGCCGCAACAGCTTATAAGTCGGCGCTTTAAAACGCCACTATGTAAACGATGTAAAATGTCTAAATGATCTCTACTGGCTAACTTAAGCCTATTTACATACTGTTACAGTATTCGGTTTAATCCCGCCTACCTACTTAAAACCCCTGTTAGTTTTGCCAGTTCCGGTGGAAAGGAAAATGAGTTGGTCGCTCCATTGTTTATAGTTGCTGTGGGATCTGATAGTTGCCAAGAAAATGTAACCCACTAAAGAATACTTGATAACCTATGGAACAAGTGCGATCGCCCAGTCGAGTTGGATGCTATTAAGTTTGAGAAAAACATCTAAATCTAATGACGATCGCTCGCCTCAACCATTGCCTTTACAAAACCTCCGATTTCCGTGGCTACCTTAATGAAACCTGTCTCAATCATAGGCAGAAGGATTCTTAAGGCAGTTGACTGTACGCCAAAACCATATCGGGAGCATCACATACTTGACTTTCGGTGACTGGATTAGGCCGCGTTGAGTAGGCAATAGCGTGCATATGTTTTACGCGAGCTTGAAAAGTCTTCTCAAATGTGTGCTGTTGAGCAAACTTGAGGGACTTGAACGACATCGATTTAATTTCTTCCCGGTTGTGGCTGAGTTCTGCAATTTTCTTCGCCATCTGTTTAGGCTGATTCATTGGCACAACCCATCCCGTCTCCGACATTTCTGCAATTCCCTCGAATGCTTCGTTAGCATAGCCAACAATCGGCACGCCAGCAGCCATAGTTTCTATGTAAGTACAAGAAGGATCGCCCTGCCGGTGACAGCAAACAAACAAATCAATATTGTTCTTCACAAAGGGGAAGAAATCTGTTTTAAAGTCAGGCACTCCAAGCATTTTTACACAATCATTAAGTTGATTGGCCGCTATTTGCTGGTGCATCATCTCTTCTAATTCACCAATACCACTGATGAACATTTCAAATTTCACCTTCAGTTGTTTGAGTTCTTTAGCGACCTCAAGTAAATGATCTGCTCCTTTCATCTTAATTAGGCGACCTGAGAATACTAGCCGCAGAGGCATATCTGGAGAGCGGTTTTCAGTGCGCCGTTCAATATCAGCTTCTGTTGCTAACATATCCTCGCTAATCCGCGTGTCAAAGAAAAACTGTGGATTGCGATTGATATGCTTGTATTCTTGGTAAGTAGGGGTGCCGTTGCACTGCAATCCATCTGCCATTGCGATTGCCTTGCGCTGCTTATATTCCTGAATGTAAGTCCAAATAATTCTTCGCAAACGGAGCAAGGGATTGCTCGTACTCACATTCACGATTTGTTTGCGAGTTTTCAGACTGTATTCGGAAACGTAAATACACGGTACTCCCGCTATTTTACACACTTTACTGATATGGTTCTGTCTGTATTCCGGGGCTGCCAATACCAGCGAACTCTGATGCTGATGTAGTAAAGCTGGGGTGATTTTGTCAAAAGAAATTATTTCCAGTTTGAATGGCAATTCATCAAGTTTGAATATTTTTGAATCTATCTGGTCGTTGTCTTTTTTCGTTTCTTCCATCATCACCGTAATAGATCCCGACCAATACTCGGCTAACTCACCAACTGCTTCAATCAATTTGCGGGTGAGTAAAACTTCACCGTTTGGCAAAAGCTTTACTTTGAGTGGCTGTACGATAGTCAGATTGTTGTTAGTAAGCATAGGTTAGGGACTCCCTGATTGTAAGTTTTTACGGTTGATGCGGTAGTGAATCTTTGCTGTTCTTGGCAAGGGCTGTTTATCAATATAACAGACATTTACCGAATTTTAATTTCGCCGCCTGATACGAGAAGCATTTCAGACTCGGTTTCGGAGATATCTAATACTTAAGATTGATTCAGCAACTGGATTAGACCTTTATTATTTAATGGGAGGTCTGTTTGATATGTAGCAATCATCTGCGATCTACGTATAAGTGTCAATAATCTTTTCCGAGCTTTACTAAATCTTTATAGTTTAGGGGTAAATTATAAAGAAAAGTGCAATTTTAGGGTGAATTTGGTTAAAGCAATGGCTGTTCTAAGTATTTTTACTTAAGTAAAATCATCTAACTAGCAAGAATGAGCGCGAGTTGCGAATACGGCGATCTCAATGCTTTAAGTAAGTCGATGGGAAAAAACGCCCCTAGGTAAACGAGGGCAAAGTCTCCAAATGCTCTCTAATGGCTGACTTAAACCTGTTTACATGGTGTTACATTATGCGGTTTAAGCAGGTCTACGTAATGAAACCATAGATTTATAACAAATTTATTATAAACTTTACATAAATATATATCTTGTAATATAATAATATTTTTTGACAATTACCCTGGCGAAGTAGAAGGAGTAAAAAAAATTTTTACCCCTTCTGTCTTCGCTAATGCGAAGCCTTGATGCTGAACTTTTCTTTTATAAACCGGATATAAAGGTGCTTGAAAGCCGACTTCACCACGCGGGGCATACCAAAGTCGATCGCCATCATGCTTTCGGGCAACTTCCAATCCAAAACCTTGAGATTTTCCGGCTGCAAAAGCGGAAAATCAATCGCCTCTAAATTCGAGCAAAGCCCCAATCTCATCGCCGCAGCTACAGTGGGAACCGCCTCCGGATCGGCATTAATAATTTCCACTAAAGTTCTGTCCAAAGCAAACACATCATCAGAGGCGGCCAAAATTCCCAAAAACTTAGGTTCGCCGCCACTTGGCCCGTTACCTTCGTGACCGATAATTCCATCCAAAATCGTCAAATTTGGGTTAATTGCCCGAGCAGTTTCTACCAGCATTTCACCGAATCTGGCGCTATCTTTGCCAGCTTCCATGTGCCACCAAGCCTTCATTTTGCCGGGAACGCAGCCGAACAAATTTTTCACGCCCATTGTCACCGTTAATTGAACGTGAGATTTGAGTTTGGGCAAATTAATCACTACATCCGCTTCCATTGCTTCTTTGCAAATTCGCAGATGATTGAAATCTTTGCTGACTGTTTCGTAGCGTTTTCCTTGAAACTCAACAACTGGCAAATTCAGTTCTTCCAACAGAGGCAAATAACCATTAGCTTTTGCCACACCCATCGCGCTACCAAAAGCCGGACTATCGCCTAAAAAGGGTTTTCCTCCCGCCTCAATGACCATTTTAGCGACGCAGTAAACCAATTCTGGGCGGGTGACACATTCTTTTGTAGGGCGAGAACCGGTGAGGAGATTGGGTTTGAGTAAAACCCGATCGCCCGATTTGACAAAAGCCGAGATTCCGCCCAAGGGTGCGAGCAAACTTTCTAAAGATGTTTGTAAAATTTGGCGATCGTAGGAATTGGCCTGAATTAAGCTAACAGCAGACATAATTATGAATTCCTTGGTAATTGGTTATCGATCTGGAATAATATACCTCTTGCAAAAAAGATATATGTTATCATCACAGGTGTTAAATTGAATCCCCTAGAGCCAACTCATAATTGTAAATTGCTGACAACAAATTACAAAGCAGACCATAACGACTCGACAATATTTTAAAAAATTTGAGACTTCGATTAACCTGTTCAATTCCCTATTCGCTCCTGTGCTAAAACTCTATTGTAGTCTTTTTCTCAAAGATACAGTTTCCCCTTTTTAGGTTGATTTTTAGGGAGATAACTATTGGTGCGCTCATTCTTTATCCCTTGATAGCCACTATCTTGTAAGCTATTTGTTTCGGGATGAAAATTAATTTTATTTTTTTAGTCGAATTAAAATCGTGGTAATGCTCCGAGCCAAAAGCAGTGAGGAGTTGGGATTCAATCAACTAAAGCAAACATTTTCATTATATCATAAAAATCTTTTGCAAGAGGTCTAATAGGGACTTCTCCAGTGCGCTTTTGAGGAGATATCGCAGGAGTCACCCATTTTTTTGCACCTTCCAAAAATAAATCATATCAAATCCTTGATAGCAAAGGATTTGATATGAAGCGAATACTCTTCGCCAGGATTGGGTATAGCGCGGTTTCTACAATTTGTCGATCGACCTTTTGGCTTGCTCTGCCAGATTTTTAACCGCATTTTTTGCATCTTCTGCTGCGTGGCGGGCAGCCGCTTCGGCTTGTTTGGCTTTGCCTTCAACCTGGTCTTTTCTGTTGCCCGTAATATTACCTAAAATTTCCTGAGCTTTGCCTTCTAAATTTTTGCCGATCGCCTTCGCTCTGTCTTCTGTAGTCATGATAAGCTCCGTTTGGCAAGTTGCTATAGTAACATTGTAAAATTAACTCACCTGCAATTGCCTTTAACTTCATATTAATTTATATTCTGCTTGACCTCGGTCTTCTGCTGATGATTTACTTTGTGCAAATTACTCACTCACAAAGCGAAGGCTTCCTTTTTTTTACCACTGAATACGTCGGCCAAATTCGTCATAACTGAGATGTTGCACCATTCTCAAGAACGGGCTCTCCGGCCCGTTCCACAAAAGATAAATTTTCTTGTGGAACAGGCCGAAAAGCCTGTTCATAAAAGCCTAATTGAGAATGGTGTAAAATATGAGTCCTAAAAAACTATTTCAAACTCGCCGCAGCAACTTTAATCGGTTCGAGTAATTCTAACGGCAAATGCAGCATATTCAATTGGGTGCTATCTGCGGCTTTCCTTTCCGGATCGGGGCCGTGATAATCGCTGCCACCAGTTGCTAGCAAACCGTAATGAAGACACAAATCTTTTAACTTTTGGATTTGGCTAGAACTGTGGGTGGGATGGTATACTTCAACTCCCATTAAACCAGCATCTACTAATTCTTGTAAAACTTCCTCAACACCGCCGCCGCGAAATAAATAAGGGTGAGCCCAAACTGGTACTGCGCCGCAACTTCGCAATAAATCAATGCCTTCGACGATCGAGAATTTCTCGTAATGCACATAAGCCGGGCCGTCATCTCCCAGCCAGCGATCGAATGCTTCCCGCGATGATTTCGCGTGACCTGCTTTTACAAGTGCAGAGGCAATGTGAGGCCTTCCCGGTGCCATTCCTGGCGATGTTTTTGGCAGTTCGATCGCGTATCCCATTGCTGCTAATTTTTCGACCATTTCCTGCGATCGGCGAAACCTTCCTTCCAGGCGATCGTTCAAAGGAACGCGCAACTTATTTGCATCAGGATAAAAACCTAAAATGTGCAGGGAACGGCCGTTGTGAACGGTGCTGAGTTCTAGTCCGGGGACTATTTCAATACCGTGCAAAGCAGCAGCGGCGAAGGCTTCATCCCAACCCGACATCGTATCGTGATCCGTGACAGCCAAGGCGCGAACCCCCGATGAAGCGGCCGCGGCTACGAGTTCGGCAGGAGTGAGAGTGCCATCGGAATAAGTTGTGTGACAGTGGAGTTCTAGCATTTTTTTTGGTAAGTTAAAGTCTGCGAAATCTGCAATTATTCCCCTCACTCACGCCACATATATCGTCATACTATTTTAGATTTTAGATTTTAGATTTTAGATTGGGCATGAGTGACAATATAAGGGTTGGGAGCTTGTCTACTGTTGCATTTTTTTTCGTAACTGGTTTCACAACCAGCAACATTTTTTTTATGTTTATCGTTATTTGTAATAACTTCTTGCGCCTTTAATGGGTACACATTTATGCTTATTCAAACTCGGCATGACATGGGTTTCAGCCCGCCTTTGCAGTTTAATTTAGATGCAGAACACCTTAGCTATTTCTTGATTTCTCGCATTGGGTAAAGCACACCCTCTGGCAATTTGGGAGGAACCGGCGATATTTCAATACTTTGTATGTTGTGAACTGGGATAACTACCAGTTTATCTGCCAATTCGAGAATTATCGGGTCTGCCGTCAACATTTTGTGCAGGCGAGTGCCTAAAGTTGCTTGCTCTCCTACTGTTCCCTCTGGCGCAATGAACTGGAAGTGTTGCTGTTTGCCGTTGGTATAGTGGATTGTCAGATTGATAATTCCTTCTTGGTTGGTTGCTTGCATAATTTTTTCCCCCTAACAGTCGATCGGGACTTGGCAAAATTAACAATAAATCAAAACTGGCGATCGCACCACGATTGGAAAGCTCGTTGGAAAGCTTTTGACAAGACCAGGCTGTCGGTACGAAAGTCCGGTTACTGCTAATTTTATCACAAAAACTGTACGGAAACTCGCCAACTTACCCAGTATAGAATTGCCAGTCGCGCTGTCTTTGCTCCTTAATGCGCGAGCTCCTTCGCCAACAATATTTGGTCGATCGGGCTTTCTTCTATGCCAGTTGGCAAAGTGGCTCAATTTAGCCTCTGTAGCGACTTGACTCAAAGCGGTCTCAAGTCTTACAGCAGAGGCATTTGAGCGCTTTGGGTGTCAAGGTTTTTCGAGGTGGGAACTGTGGAGGTTAGGATAGTGGCATTCTGCTTTCACTGCCGTAGAAGATTTTTTTATAAATTAATAACATAACATTCAGGTACAGCTTATGAAATCCACACTTTGTTTTCCCGAAACTTCTCTTCACTCTAACGCAGTCACTGTTAATAATAATGTTATTGACTCTTGTATCCTTACAGCTTGGATTGACTTAGTAGGAGGAGATTTTGAGAGCTTGGGAGGAGATGATTGGCTTCCCTTGTGCGGCGACATTGATGACGGCGAAATTTACCGGGAATGGTTTTTGTGGCAAGACAGCGAAGTGACTCAAGAATGGGAAGCTTACGATCCCATTACTAATTATCGAGTTGTGGCACCTAGCCGAGAAATGATGATTGCTAAAATCGACCAAATAGAAGATACCAGAACAATTTAGTTGAGAAGGAGAAGGTTAAATCTTGATTTTCAACTTTAATAAAAATTATGTAAACAAACCCGGTTTCTCCCAACCACACTCAAGAAACCGGGTTTTTCAGACCTCAAATCTAGGTGTGAGTTGAGTCCAACTGGTTGAACATAATAATTTATCTCGCTACTGCTTTTTGTTTTTCTCGTTCTAATTTGCGCTGCTTCAAGGCTGCCAGATTTTGTTTAATCGTGTCGATCGCAAATCCAGCCTCCTGCTGTTGGTATAATTCGCTGGCACGGATCAAATCTGCAACAGCCTCGTCATCCGATCGCAAATTTGCAAAAGCTAAGCCGCGATTGTGGTAAGCTTCTGCCAAAGTTGAAACTTGTTCTACAGCGCTGCTAAATTTATCTTTGGCTTTGCGGTACTTTCCCGACTGATAAGCCTCAATTCCTTGTTGAAAATAAACGGAAGCTTTGCTGCCACTGTCGGTATCGGGAAATTCTGGGGAATTTAAAATTGGTTCTTTAAATATTACAGAAATGCTGCCCTTGCCGAAGTAAGCCCAAGTCATTGTTCCAAACCCAATCCCCAGCACAAGGGCAATAATGACAGACAGAGCAATAAAATTGGTGAGTTCCATAGAGCAATATTTGTTGTATTATAATATGATAAGTTAATTCCTAACTTCTGCAACAATGGCTGCACGGATTTACCTTAACTGGAAATGGTTTTTCCGGTCGCTAGCTTTAGTATTGTCGATCGGCTTAATGATTGCAACTGCAAGTTCTGACGCAGCAACCAACGCCCAAACTCAAGCAGGGTGGCAATTGTTGCAGCGGGATGAGACAGGGTTGGTGGTAGCAATGCGACACGCGATCGCCCCAGGTACGGGAGATCCTGCTAACTTTAAGTTAGGCGACTGTTCCACCCAGCGCAATTTATCAGCACAGGGACAAACCCAAGCCAAGCAAATTGGAGCCGAATTTCGCAACCGCAACATCAAAGTTGCCAGAGTTTTATCGAGTCAGTGGTGTAGGTGTTTGGAAACAGCAAAATTGATAAAGTTAGGCAAAGTCGAACCCTTCCCAGCGCTGAACTCGTTCTTTAGGGACAGCAGCACAGAAGCCAGACAAACAGCGACAATCCGCAAATTAATTGTTGATAATCGCAACACAAAAGGCGCGATTATTCTGGTAACTCATCAAGTAAATATTACCGCGATTACTGATATTGTACCGCAAAGTGGCGAAGCTGTGATTCTCAAAAGCGATCGACAAGGTAAAATCCAAATACTCGGACGAATTGGAGGATTTTAAATAGATAGAAAGTTATAATATTATCAATTCCCCATCACCAACTACGCAGTGCCAATTTATATGAGTTTCCAATACAGCGCCGCCCTAGTGACTTTAGCAGACCTTGATAAAGAAGTTCTCGTTAAATTTTATACAAAATTTCTCGACATAGAACCAAACCCTTACATTCCCAATACTTATGCGGAATTTCAACTCAACGGCTTAAGACTCGGCATCTTCAAACCCAAAGATTCCCACAAATCGGAATTTGCAAATCGAGCAAAAACAGGCATGAGTTTGTGTTTGGAAGTCAGCGATATCGAAACTGCGATCGCCCGAATTTGGGCTTTAGGTTATCCGCCCAGCGGAGAAATTATCAAAGCTTCTCACGGTCTAGAAATCTATGCCTTCGATCCTGCTGGGAACCGCATAATTTTACATCAATCCCATTAGAATGTAGGATGATGGCTAATTATTGGTGAACTCTCGATCTTCTCTTCTCTTTCTTCGCGTCTTCGCGGTTCGTTCAAAAAAACATCTAGTTCAAAACCCGCTGAGGATTGCTATATAAGTTATATCAATTCCGGTTGCATTGGAATGATTAAACCGCAGAGTACGCAGAGAACGCAGAGGAAGAGAACAGAGAGATGTAATTCCGATGCTAACGGATTTGATATTATGCAATTGCTTCACCACCTTCGCAATCACATTGTCAAACCCGCGTCTACAAATCAAAACGGCCTTAACTATCTCATCAGTTCAGCAAAACTATAAAAACTGATAATTAATAACAACAAGGCTGTTAGGTGAGTTAGCTGAAATTGAGGCCGTGGGCCGATCGATTCCCGCACCAAAATTGAAAAAGACGAACCAATTATATAACTCAGAGACAGCGTTAAATATTGCCACTGCAATGTTACACTCCACAGCCCGAGCAAAATCATCGCCAAAGTCAACATCACCAACTCAACAAAGCGAGGCGGATTGTGCTGAGTAGACAGAATTAAAGTGTCCAACCAATATTGCCAAGGTCTCATGTTTTAGCGATCGAGCTTTTGGATTTAGCCTTCTAGCTTAACCTACGATCGCCATTCAGTTTGTTGCTGCAAACACCTTAAAGCCTCCGCCGTCTCAACCTGCGGAAATTGCCCATAAAAGCGGCTGACACTGTAAAAAGGGTGAGGAGTCTCCAAGACGATCGCCTTATCGCCCATTTGGGCCAAAAATCCCATCAAATCTGCCGGGGCGACAGGCGCGCAAATCCACAAAGCCGCCGGTTGCTGCGACTGCAAAGCCTTAGCCGCCACAGCCATTGTCATCCCCGTCGCAATGCCGTCATCTACCACAATCGCCAAAGCCCCCGCCGCACTGATATTTGGGCGTCCCGGAGACAAGTCTGCCAGCAGAGATTGAGCATTATTTTGAGCCACGGGCAATGCTGATTTTTGCAAGCGTAAATTGTGCTGCTTTTGCTTTTCCCAGAGGACATGACCATCAGCAGTTGCAGCCCCGATCGCCAATTCTAAATTATCTGGGCGAGTAATTTTCTTAGCGACAACCACATCCAAAGGACAGCCCAAGCGGCGCGCAATCGGCACAGCAACGGGCAAACCCCCGCGCGGCAAGGCGTAAACAATCGGTTTCACCGCCTTCTGCGTCATTAAACTCAACTTGCCGAACTCGTCCACAACTGCCTCGGCCAGTTTTTCGCCTGCATCGGCGCGATCGTCAAAAAACGGGTTAGAGAACATATTTTTGCCTGTACGAGCTCAACCAAACAATTGGAGATTGTGCGAGTGTTAATTGGAGATTGTACGCGCGTGCGTAGCTATCCCGTAGGGAATCGACAGCATCGCACACAAGCTTCTAGCCAATCTCAAATCACACAACCCGATCTAAACTATAAACTCTAGGCTCGAAAAAATCTCCCTAATTGTAAAATGTATGTCCAGCGACTTGCAACTCAGCCTTTTTGACAACAATCAAAGTGCCACTTTCCAAACAGACTCAATACCAGCAAATGCCAAAATTCCCATCCCTCCCGGCACTTATCAAAATATGGAACAAATCGCCGAGCACTGCAACCGCTGCTACCGCTGCGAATTGGGCAACAGCCGCACTCACGCCGTCATCGGGCGCGGCAATCCTCAAGCCTCAATTTTGATTGTGGGAGAAGCGCCCGGACAAAACGAAGACGAAACCGGATTGCCCTTCGTCGGGCGATCGGGCAAACTGTTAGATAAGATTTTAGAATCCGTGGGATTGAGTGCAGAAACCGACGTATTCATTGCCAACGTCATCAAATGTCGCCCTCCCAACAACCGCCCTCCGACAGCAAAAGAAATCGAAGCTTGCAAACCATACTTGCTAGAACAAATTCGCATCTTAGACCCCAAAATTATTTTATTAACCGGTGCAACAGCCCTCAAAGGTTTGCTAAGCGACAAGCGACCCATTAGTAAAATCAGAGGTCAGTGGATTGAATGGGAAAATCGTTTGTGTATGCCAATTTTTCACCCGTCGTACTTGTTGCGAAACCCCTCCCGCGAACCGGAAACTCCAAAATGGTATATGTGGCAAGATATGCAACTAATCAAGGCTAAATTGGATGAATTCAAAGAGCAAGTCTAATCAATTTTTCTTGTTGATTTGTCGCGGCTGGTTTCACGAACAATAAGTGCCTAAAACCGATAATCTCGTAAACCCGCCCCCCAGGGTAAATCCCTCAACCGAAAATTTGTGAATTTTCTGATACCTTCTGTCAGGAACAGGCAAGATGCCTGTTCCACAATAAAATTATTGTCTGTCAGGAACAGGCAAGATGCCTGTTCCACAATCACAATTATTTCATGTGGGTTGGGCGTCTCGCCCGCCCAAAAAATACAATTTAGTTGCGAGACAACTTATTTTTTGCACGACAATCTCGCAGCCACAAACGAATCGCCTCAGCAATTTCGCTTTTCTCCCCCTCTTGCCGCAACAACGGACGAATATCCGCCGCAGTACCAAACCGAGAAACAATTTTTGCCAATTCCCAACCGTTTTCCGTTTTAGTTAAAAACAACCAATGATATTGCTGAATTTCAACTCGTTTTTCCCCGCGATACTGCCGTTCCAAAGTAGTAATGAAAACTTGACTGGCATTTTCAGGAAGTGCATCCCCAGAATTTAAAGGTAACGGTTCAAACTCCGGGCGGCCGGCTAAAATTATTTGCGGCAGCGCGTAACCGGGCGGTGTATTAGTGTTAGGAGAAAAGTGCGATCGCACAATTACGCGATTAGCATAACTCGGCAAATCTTGCAACAGGCGATCGACCAAAGTTTCTAAATCAGCGGGACAGGGCGATCGCACTAACAAATCATACCGACTGGCATTGATACTGTGAGTATGATTTGTCACAAAATTAACTGCCCAAGTCGGAGTTGCAACCGCAGATATCAGCAGATAAACACAGATGAACGCAGATAAAATTCCATTGGCGTTCATCGGCGTTTATCGGCGGTTAAAACTGAGATGTTGCACCATTCTCAATAAGCCTTTTATGAACAAGCAAGATGCCTGTTCCACAAAGAGTGAATTTTCTTGTGGAACAGGCATCTTGCCTGTTCTTGAGAATGGTGCAAGATGTGAGTTAAAAACAACATTCATATTGTTACTCCAACTCTTCACAAATACGCGCAAAAGCCGCCACCGGATCATCCGAAGCAGTAATTGGCCGCCCAATCACCAGATAATCCGCACCAGCTTTCAAAGCGGCCTTTGGAGTCATCGATCGTTTTTGATCGCCTCCATCGGCCCATTTCGGACGTACACCGGGACAAACTAACACAAAATCATCCCCGCAACTCATTCTTAACTGTTCCACTTCTTGCGGAGAACAAACAGCCCCAGCTAAACCAGTTTCCTTAGCCAACAATGCCATGTGTAAAGCATATTCCGGCAACTCCAAAGGTATTTTCAACTCAAAAGCCAACTGTCGCGAATTCAAACTCGTTAATAGAGTAATAGCAATCAACTTAGGACTCGGTTTATCCACAGCCGCCGCCCCTTCAGTCAAAGCCAACTGTGCCGCTTTCAAAGCATCTTTACCACAAGTAGAATGGATAGTCAATAAATCCACATTATACTTAGCAGCAGCCCGACAAGCACCAGCCACAGTATTCGGGATATCGTGAAACTTCAAATCGAGAAAAATCCGCTTTTCCCGCTGTTTTAAAATTTCCAAAATCCCCGGCCCGGAACTCACAAACAGTTCCAAACCCACTTTCCAGAAAGATACTTGCGGCAGTTTGTCCAGAAGTGCGATCGCCTCTTCTTGACTCGAAACATCCAAAGCAACAATAATTCGATTATCAGCGTTCATCAGCGTTCATCTTCAGTATTCATCTGCGGTTAAAAAAATAGATTAGTCATCGCAATAATTGCCTGCTTTGAACAGGCAAGATGCCTGTTCCACAATAATTATTGGAGATGTCTATTCAAGACACCAATCGCACAAACTTATTCTTCCCAACCTGCAAAACCTTACCGCATAAATCAGCAGGTGATTCAAAGGTGAGGTTAACATCAGAAACTTTATCGCCCTCCAACTTCACCCCGCCGCCCTGCATCAACTTCCGCGCATCACCGCTGCTTTTACAAAGCCCGCTAGCACTGAGAATATAAAACAACTTAGCCGGAAACTGCACGTTTGCCAAAGAAAACTCCGCCACAGCATCAGCTTGTCCCGCAGCACCTTTAACCAGCGCAATTGCATCTTGTTGTGCGCGATCCGCCGCTTCCTGCCCCCGATACTGGCGCACCACATCCAAAGCCAAAAGTTTCTGTTTTTCTCGCGGATTTTCTGGCAATTCATCAATTGGTAAATCTGTCAATAGTTCAAAATATTGGGCGATCGAACTATCAGCAATTTTCTCCAACTTAGAATACATCGTCAGCGGGTCTTCCGACAAAGCCACATAATTGCCCAAAGATTTCGACATCTTCTGCACCCCGTCAGTCCCTATCAAAATCGGCATCAGCAAACCAAACTGCGGCTTCATCCCAAAATGCCGCTGCAAATCTCTCCCCACCGCAATATTAAACTTTTGGTCAGTTCCCCCCAACTCCACATCAGCCTCCAAAGCCACCGAATCGTAACCCTGCATTAGTGGGTACAGAAACTCGTGCAGATAAATCGCATTTTCCTGCTGCATCCGATTATCAAATCCCTCTTTAGCGAGCATCTGCTGCACCGTCATCGTCTTCAGCAGTTCCAAAATCTTCGCCAAGTCCAATTTCGACAACCACTCGGAGTTATAGCGAATTTCCAAACGTCCGGGCGTGTCAAAATCTAGAATCGGACGCACTTGGTCTAAATAAGTCTTGGCATTTTCCGCCACTTGTTCGGCTGTCAACTGGCTTCGCATCTCGGACTTCCCTGTCGGATCGCCAATTCTTGCGGTAAAATCTCCGATGACCAGTACCGCTGTGTGACCGGCATCCTGAAAAGCCCGCAGTTTGCGGAAGCAAATGCTGTGTCCCAAGTGAATGTCCGCCCCTGTGGCGTCGATTCCCAGTTTGACTCGCAAGGGTCGATCGACTTGGGCCAGCAGTTGGGCTAAATTTTCGTCAGAGTTGCTAGAATCAGGTCGATCTGGAAAAATCTCGCTGATGCCGCGGTAAAGCGCTGAAAGGTTAGGAGTTATCATCGGGGAGCGATCGTTCATCATATTTTGCCAAAGTGCAGCAGAATTAGTTACACTCACTGGTTGACGCATAAAAACATAACTATCACGCTACTATAATCCGAAACCTGACCGGCTTTCATTAGCTGACCCCGCCCAAAAACGGATACCAGCCCCGACAACAGTCGCCGACATCCCACAATTTTAGACGCTAGTTCAAACTCCTAAATTGATCTGTGGAGTAAATCTAAAATCTAAAATCTAAAATCTAAAATCTAAAATCGATCGACTGACAGTCTCTAGGTTTCGCATCTAAAATTAAAAGTCTTAAACCCCAAATCGAGTGAGGAAGTGAAATCCACGTGTCAACCAACGCAGTCCGCAATAACACGGAAAACTCAGCCCCCGTATTCGAGTTTGTTCAGTCAGTCAGTAAAGTGACCGCCGGAACCATACTCAGCATGACAATGCTTGCCAGTTCCGTAGTCGCTGGTGGACTGGTTGGCTTAGCGATCAGCTTCCGCAATTTGCCAGATGTTCGGATCTTGCAAACCTACTCTCCCACAGAAACTACCCACATTTACGACATCAACGGCAAGCCGCTAGCCAGCATCCACGACGAAGCCAACCGGGATGTCGTACCCCTTGACCAAATCTCCCCGAACCTGAAACGAGCTGTTCTGGCGATCGAAGATAGCAACTTCTTCACCCACAAAGGTATCAACCCCGGCGGGATAGCCCGAGCTCTGATGGTCAACCTAGAGAAAGGTAGAACCGTTGAAGGCGGCTCGACTATGACTATGCAGCTAGTCAAGAACCTGTTTCTCTCTCCCCAGTCAAAATTTAGTCGCAAGGTAGCTGAAGCGGTAATGTCTATCCGCTTGGAGCAAATTCTCAACAAAGACCAAATTCTGCAACTATACCTGAATCAAATCTACTTAGGTCACAACTTGTACGGCGTAGAGACAGCCTCTCGAAGCTATTTCAACAAATCCGCAAGTAATTTGACTCTTTCAGAAGCAGCGATGCTGGCCGGCTTAATTTCTGCCCCCGAAGAATACAGTCCTTTCGTCAATTACAAATTGGCAAAAGAGCGGCAAGCCCTCGTTTTAGGCCGCATGAAGGATCTTAAATGGATTACGCCGGCCCAAGAGACAGCAGCCCGACAGGAAAAAATTAAGCTAGGCAAAATTACCTCTTTTGGCGGCTCTCAAGTTCCTTACGTAACACAAGCCGTAGTCCAAGAACTGACAAGGCGTTTTGGGCGAGATGCCGTGGTTAAGGGAGGAATGCGCGTTCAAACCACGATCGACCTCAAAATGCAGCGCATAGCCGAAGAAACCGTCAAAGCGTGGCACAATCGGCTTTACTACCAAGGGCTGTTTTACGATCGCGATGAAGGTCAAATTGCCCTAGCCGCCGTCGATCCCCGCACCCACTTCGTCAAAGCAATGGTTGGCGGCGTCGATTACGAAAAGAGTCAGTTCAACCGCGCCATTCAAGCACGCCGCCAGCCCGGATCTGCTTTTAAACCTTTTATCTACTACGCTGCCTTTGCTAGCGGCAAATACGCCCCCGATTCAGTTGTCTACGACTCCCCTGTCGGCTACCGCGACGGCGACGGCTACTACTACCCTCAAAACTACGGTGGCGGCTTCTCCGGTGCTGTCAGCATCCGCAGAGCATTGGAAGTCTCTCTGAACATTCCCGCCGTCAAGCTTGGCCAAGAAGTCGGATTGAATAAAGTGATTGAGATTTGCCGCGTGCTCGGCATCAGAAGTCCGATGGAACCGGTGATTTCTTTGCCCTTGGGTGCAGTTGACCTCACTCCTTTAGAAATGGCCGGATCTTTTGCTACCTTCGCCAACAACGGCTGGCATTCTGACACCACGTTTATCGTGCAAGTCACTGACAGCAGTGGCAACGTCTTGCTCGACAATACGCCCAAACCCAAATTAGTTCTCAATTCCTGGGCGGCGGCATCTGTCAACAGCGCCCTGCAAGGAGTAATTACCAGCGGAACTGCAAGGGCGGCTCAAATTGGCCGGCCGGCTGCGGGGAAAACAGGTACAACTTCCTCAGAACGCGATATCTGGTTTGTGGGTTACGTGCCCCAGTTGTCGGTGGCTGTTTGGATGGGCAACGACAATTATAGACCGATGAGCTACGGTGCTACTGGCGGTGGGATTGTCGCCCCTGTTTGGCGTGATTTTATGAGCCAAGCTTTGCAGGGAGTTCCCGCAGAAAGTTTCAAACCTGCTTCATCTTTTGAGCGGCCTTAATTATCAGTCAGTTGTCAGTTGTCAGTTGACTGTTGACTGTTGGCAGTTGGTGTTTGACAGTTGACAATTGACACTTGGCAGTTGACAATTACCCATTATTTCTCCTCTGACCGAAAGAATCCAGGATACCCGCCACGTGATTCATCCGTGGAGAAATAAAAAACCTGTATCAGATGAAACTTGCCGAACGTATTTATGCGTGGGGTCAATGCTTCAATCTAAAATCTAAAATCTAAAATCTAAAATCGATTGACTTCTGGCTTCTGGCTCACACTCGATAATTAATCCGTGTATCCGTATCAACATCCGTGTTGTGCCTTCCTTCTTCCTTCTGACACTAGGATTGTTTTTCCAGCTCAGATTTCATCCGCTCCAGCGTTGAGTTCATTTGCTCAAACATCTGCTGGGGCGTGATGCCAAATTGATTGAGCTGTGTTTTTAACTGTTCTACAGTCATCTGAGCCATGAAGTCCTCAGACAGCTCAAAGCGCTTCATAAAAATACGGTAGCGCTCCATCATCGATTCCATCTGAGCGATGAACATTTTCTTGCCTTCGCGATCGAATTTGCCGTAATTTCCACCTAGTTTGATGAGAGATTGATAGTCTTCAAACAACAGCTTGGCTTCTTGCTGAACAATTTCCGAATCAAAAAATCCCATAGCTTTCCTAATTTTTTAATATTCAACTAATTTTGATCGAGGCGAGAAAACCCGCTGCTTTTTGTACCATTTTATCAGTTGCCGGAGGAAGTCCCTACCCCTCAAGGTACAAGAATTAGTAGAAATTTCCGTACAGGAGAGGCCGATGCCCGCGCAGGGCCGATGCCCGCGCAGGGCATCGGGCCCCAAAAGCGTTGGTTATTGGTTATTCAAACTAACAACCAACCAATAACCAATAACTAATGACTGATAACTGATGACTAATGACTTCTTCAAACTTCCCCGATGCGTTCTAGAGGCCAAAACCGCACTACAGCGCGGCCGATGATATTCTGCTTAGGTAAAAATCCCCACCTGCTGGAGTCGTTGCTGTTGTTGCGGTTGTCTCCCATCACAAAGTATTCATTTTCTGGAACGCGATAAGGCCCCCACTGGTATTTAGGAGGTTCGGCAATATATTTTTCGACCAGGGGTTTGTCGTTGAGATAAACTAAACCTTTTTTAACGGCGACTGTTTGACCCGGTAAGCCAATTACCCGCTTGATGAATGCTTGGTCTTGGGTAAAGCCTTGTTCTTGCAACTTTTCGGGCGGGGCAAATACTACGATGTCGCCAGTTTTTGGAGGTTCGAGGTAGTAGGAGATTTTTTCGACTACGACGCGATCGCCCACGTGCAGAGTGGGTACCATAGAATCTGAGGGTATGTAGCGCGGTTCGGCGACCAAGGCTCGAATCACTATTGCTAAACTTAAAGCAATAATCACTATCTGAAGATTTTCTCGCTGTGACTTCCACGCTTTCTGCCACCAGCTTTCAGGCGGATTTTCTGCTACTTCTGTACCCAAATTCTTTTTTTCAGATGTCATGAAAGTCCTCGCTAAATAGTTGCCACTAATTATCTGATTAAGCTCGCTCAGCATTTAAATTGCATCTCTACAAATCATCAAACCATGACTAGCTGCACACGCGAACCAGCCCAAAATATACAATTTAAATGCAGTACAGCTTACCATTGAAGTATGTCGCTGTTAATTACTAGACGTGAAGTGCAGGCATTTGCAAAGTTGCAAAGTATCTAGAAAGGCATCGGCGTTGCACCTGCGATTTCCCTATCAATCAAAGATTTATACAATAACTCTCATCTTGATATTAACTCATAAAAAAGGCAGAGAATTTAAATTCTCTACCTTTTTTATGTGAGGATTTTGAGTTGTTTGCGATCGCGAGATTGGTTATTTCAAAACTTTACTCGCGATCGCACTTACTCAAACTTACTCAACGCCTTGGGGCAGCAATTCCCGCTTTTGACCTTGCAGCACCTTAACAATTCCGTCCTCGCCCACATCAACAACAGCGGTGTCGCCGTCTTTGATGCGGCCAGAAAGGATTTCCTCAGCCAAACTGTCTTCCAGCAAGCGCATAATGGCGCGGCGCAGGGGTCGGGCTCCGTAGCTGGGGTTGTAGCCTTCTTCTACCAGCCGTTCTTTGAATTTTTCGGTCACTTCCAGGGTGATGCCCTGTTCTGTCAAACGGCTGAACACTTCTTTGAGCATAATGACGGCGATTTCTTTGACTTCTTCCCTGTTCAACTGGCGGAAGACGATAATTTCGTCGAGTCGGTTGAGGAATTCGGGGCGGAAGTAGTTTTTGAGTTCTTCGTTAACCAAAGAACGAATGCGGTTGTAATTAGCATCGGCTTGGTTGTCGCTGAACTCGAAACCGAGACCGCCGCCGCCTTTTTCAATCACCTTAGAACCGATGTTTGAGGTCATAATCAGCAGCGTGTTTTTGAAGTCCACGGTGCGACCTTTGGCATCTGTTAAGCGGCCGTCTTCCAATATTTGCAACAGCATATTGAAGACATCGGGGTGGGCTTTTTCGATTTCGTCGAACAGCACGACGGTGTAAGGACGGCGGCGGACTGCTTCTGTGAGTTGCCCACCTTCGTTGTAGCCGACGTACCCAGGCGGAGAACCGATGAGTTTGGAGACGGTGTGACGTTCCATGTATTCCGACATATCCAACCGAATCATCGCATCTTCGGAACCGAAGAAGTAGCCTGCTAGGGCTTTGGTGAGTTCGGTTTTGCCGACGCCGGTAGGCCCGGAGAAGATGAAACTGGCGATCGGGCGATTGGGATTTTTCAAGCCCACGCGAGCGCGACGGATGGCGCGGGAAACGGCTTTCACTGCTTCTTCCTGGCCGATCAAGCGCTGGTGCAAGGTATCTTCCATGTGCAGCAGCTTTTCGGATTCGGATTCGGTCAGTTTGTTGACCGGGACGCCCGTCCAGCTTGCCACGATTTGAGCAATGTCTTCTTCGGTGACAACTGGCGATGGGTCGGTTTCGCCGGTGCGGGCCGAGTCGGTTTTTTTAGCTTGGGAAATTGCGCGAATTTCGGCTTTGATCGTCATTTCTCGATCGCGCAATTCGCCGGCTTTGTCAAAGTCTTGAGAACGCACCGCTTCGTCTTTATCTTTCAGGACTTGGCGCAGTTCTTTGTCAAGTTCTTTGGCTGCGGGGGGCAGTTGGGAGTTGATCAAGCGAACTCTAGAACCAGCTTCGTCTACCAAGTCAATTGCTTTGTCTGGTAGGAAGCGATCGGAGATGTAACGATGAGATAGTTTGGCTGCGGCTTCGAGGGCCGTGTCCAAGATTTTCAGCTTGTGGTGCTGTTCGTAACGTTCCCGCAAGCCGAAGAGAATCTCGATCGTCTCGTCTACAGTCGGTTCGCCGACCATAACGGGCTGGAAGCGCCGTTCTAGGGCTGCATCGCGCTCGATGTGCTTGCGGTACTCGTCTAAAGTTGTAGCGCCGATACACTGGAGTTCGCCTCTAGCCAGAGCCGGCTTGAGAATGTTCGCCGCGTCGATCGCGCCTTCCGCCGCACCAGCACCGATCAAAGTGTGCACTTCGTCAATCACCAAAATCACGTTACCCGCTGTGCGGATTTCGTCCATGATTTTTTTGAGGCGTTCTTCAAATTCGCCCCGGTATTTGGTACCAGCGACGAGCAAGCCGATGTCGAGGGTAACGACGCGCTTTTCTTCGAGGATGTCTGGGATGTCGTTGTTAGCGATGCGCTGGGCCAGACCTTCGGCGATCGCGGTTTTACCGACTCCGGGTTCGCCGATGAGCACCGGGTTATTTTTGGTGCGGCGACCGAGGATTTGAATTACCCGTTCGATTTCTTTTTGGCGTCCGACTACTGGGTCTAGTTTGCCATCGACCGCCATTTGAGTCAGGTTGGCTCCAAATTCATCCAGGGTTGGAGTCTTGGTGCGGGCACCGCCGCCCGTGGCTGCGACTTCTGCGGTTTCTCCCAGCATCCGAATCACTTGGGTGCGGACTTTCGACAAGTCTACTCCCAGATTTTCCAGGACTCTGGCCGCTACTCCTTCACCTTCGCGGATCAGGCCCAGCAGCAGGTGTTCAGTACCTATATAATTGTGTCCGAGTTGGCGAGCTTCTTCTAGGGATAGTTCTAGAACCCGCTTGGCGCGGGGAGTGAACGGAATTTCGACTGCTACGAAGCCGGAACCGCGCCCGATGATTTTTTCCACTTCAATGCGCGCGTCTTTCAGGTTGACGCCCATTGATTTGAGGACTTTCGCTGCAACCCCGGTTCCTTCTCCGATCAGACCCAGGAGGATCTGTTCTGTCCCTACGAAGTTGTGACCCAGGCGGCGAGCTTCTTCCTGGGCCAACATGATTACTTTTATTGCTTTTTCTGTGAAGCGTTCAAACATGATTTATTCCCATCACCTGCTGCTATGTGCCCGTTTCGAGGTCACGCTCGCACAACGAGCGTTTGTGTTCGAGTGTTAACTCGTACTGCTTATTCTAGCGCGACACTCCCAACCTATCTGCCGCACTCGGCTGCGGTTGCAGATTCCAGGCTCATGTTGCAGGGTGGCTTTCAACTGGGAAGACCCAAATGGTGGCTGACCTACAACCTCCCCTAGACTGCAAGAAGATTGCTCTTCTCGGCCCGTGCCCAACCTACGACTGCGTATTGATGGATTCTAGCATAATCTTTTTGGCTGTCATGCAGGTGCCAAATGGATATTTCTCGAAGTGTAGGACAGTTTTTTTACAAAAGTTCTTGGTTATATGGGCGATCGATCCCCTAAACTCATCCTTAAGCAGCAGCCCATCTCCCGAATATGTTGGTTTGGGATGGCGACAGCGAGCTGGGCTTTCTTCATCTAAAATTTTGCCCCCGATTCGTTGAAGATTTGGGTATTCTTCCTGTTGTCAGTTGTGCGATCGCTCCCGATCAATTAGTGAGTCTTACTACAGTCCGAGGGGTTTGGCTCAGACTATACTCAGCATGGTTCAAGACCTTGCTTTCGTAGCAGAGTGCTGTGGTCGTTAACTCGTGTGACTTAAAAGTCTCAAACTTCAATCGTGGAAAAGAATCTAAATCCTGTTTAAGGCGTACTTAAAGTAAATAATGAACACTAAAAACTTAGATGACCAGGTAGAAAGTACCGACAATGGATCGATCGAAGTTACAAGTAAATTCCACGATGCAGCTACAACAACCTCTGCAGCTTCACCAAAAGAATTCAATCCAGAACACCTAGGACGTGTCTACTTTATTCGGCACGGTGAAAGTACCAGTAACGAACGCAATATTTTTGCAGGAGTTCTGGATGTTGACCTCACATCCTTTGGTCGATTGCAGGCGCGCCGTGCAGGTGTTGACCTGAAGAAAAAAGGTACAAAGTTTGACGCAGTATATGTCTCCCACATGAGACGCGCTAGGCAAACCTGTGAAATCGCCCTTGCTGAAAGTCAAGCACTAAAGTCGCCAAATACCCCCGTTGAGATAGACCATCGAATTAGCGAGAAATCCTTTGGCATTTTTGCGGGTCGTAACCTAAATCTGCTGCGTCTAGCACTGGGCTACGAAGGCTTCGAGGAAATGTTGCACTCGCACAACGAAGCACCTCCGGCTGGCGAAAAGATTGCCCAAGTTTACTCTCGCGCAGCCCGTTTCTACGAAGACAAAATAGTACCGCACTTGGAACGCCAAGAAACAGTTCTAGTAGTGTGCCACCAATATGTATTGGAGCCTCTAGCACTTTATTTAAGCGGTCTCCCGCCTACTGCTTATAAACACCTGAAACTCCCCAATGGTAAAGCTCTCAGCGGTGTGGATCTCGTCAAGTTTCGCGATAAGGAATCCGGCGGTGCTGCTTCCCTGCGGAAAGAGATCAACGATCTTTCAATTATGTGGGCAATTTTGATCTATGCCACCGCCTTCTTGCTGGGAAGCTTGGCAAGGGCAATCAGCACCTCAGAAGCAGGGATTCCGTCAGTCCTATTTCGAGCAATAATCGTTGCGTGTCTTGCCGCCTCAACGTTTTATACCTACTTAGACATTGACTTTGCAGCGAGTAAACGCAAAGTAACTTCAACTGTGAAGTATCTCGTTTACGGGTGGATGGCAGTGCGATGGGCAGTTGGGCTATTTTTAATATTTTCTGGATTTTTGTATCAGACTGAAGCGGATTTGTACAAAGTTTTGTGGGTGCTGTTTTGGATGGTTCCGCCAGCCCTTACTTCCCCAGTTTTATCCGTGCTTTGGGGCGGTAATCTTTATCCGTCGGCTCTTTTGTCAAGAACGCTATCAATCGTTGCTCCACTGGCGCTTCTGGCTACATTGAAGGTTGCCAATTTACCCATTAACGTTGACAGCCTGATCTTTTTCGGCATTATTCTAATTTTAGGTCTGGCAATACCGGGTGCGATCGCCCAGTTTTGGCGCGACAAATCCCCGGTTGAATCAAACCACCACAGTAAAAACTGGAAATTCATCGGAGTGCTTGCTGTCGCATTCATGGCCTTGGCAACAGGCTTTCAGTTTACTCCATCAACCTTCATTTCGGATCTATTTTCTTCAACCGATCCGAATCGCTCGCTCGCTTGTCTGCAACAACTAGCATTGGCAACTTTGGTCTTTGTCTCAATGCGGGTTTTGGCTGTATTAACCTCAGCATTTACAAAGGGCAAGCTTAGCAAGGCAGAAGCTCGTGATGCTTACATCCTGCTTGTGAATCCAAACTTTTTCCTTTGGGCGGCTCTTTTCATCGGAGTTAGTACAACTGCAAATCCAGAAGCCGTAAGATATGCAATTTTTTGGGCAGCGCTGGGGTTCTTCTGCATACCACTCATCGAACAGATATTGTTCATGAATTCATTTGGCAATGACATACTGAGAGAAACACTGCGTTCTTCGAGAGTGGCAACAGCAGATATCAAAAAGCTTTTCCTGCAATTGGATACGGATGGAAGTAAGGCACTAGAACGAACTGAGATTATGGAGTTGTTAGGGCTAATCGAAGATATGACAACAGGCGAACGTAGCTCTGAAGAAGTCAGAAGCTACATCACTGATTATCTTTTTAATACTCTTGACTCCGATAAAAATGGCAGTGTTGATTTAGCGGAGTTAGAAGAGTACATATCAACGTATGGGTTGGTTGCTAACCTTAACGTTGCTCAAATCTAAACTTTGGATCAATAAGCATGACATCATATTCAAATTTGAAAAATGATGTCATGCTTATTTGTCCGACTGCTGTATACAGTAATGCAAGAATGATAGTTTTAGCTGGCTCCATAACTGGCGAAAAATTGGAAAACAAAAAAAACCGAGGTTAATCTCACGATGGATACTCCGAGAAAAATTTTAGAGGAATTGCGACAAGTCTTTACCAAGATTGGTGGACAGGGTAAACGCATCTTAATTTCAACCTCAAACATGATAAGATGAAGTGTTTAGCTAAATCAAGTGCGTAATTGATA
>NZ_JAUBOR010000002.1:263218-283554 GCF_036700305.1 Microcoleus sp. Z1_A1 | reverse complement strand
AAGAATTGTTTTATAAAAAACAAATCATGCACAAATATGATTTTCTGTCAACTTAATTTAGATGCGTTTACCCTGGGCGTATTGTCGATCGCCCACCATTTAGAAATAGACGAGATCCCCTAATCTAAAAAAGTACGAGATCCCCTAATCTAGAAAAGTGCGAGATCCCGCAATCTAAAAAAGTACGATCGCCGATAATTGAGAAAAGTACGATCGCCCACCCGGTCGATCGCGCGGTGGATAAACAAGGACGAGATCCCGTTAATTCGATCGCCCGCAGAATCAATGGCCGATCGCCGGAAACAGAAAAATTACCTAAAAACGGGCGATCGACTCAAAGGAAGTTGTGCCCGGTGTGCGATCGCCCGACTCAGCTCAAACTATCGATAATAATTCGAGCGCACAAAATGACTAGCCCGCCCCGGTCGATCGACTCAGAGGAAATTGTACGGGCGATGTGCGATCGTCCGAGGGGTGTAAAACTATCAACAATCATTCGATCGCACAAAACAACTAGCTTGTAAAGTTGATCGACTCAAAGGAAATTGTACCCGGTGTGCGATCGCCCGGAGGGTGTAAAACTATTGATAATCATTCGATCGAACAAAACTAATCGCCCGCCACGTCGATTATTTGAGCTTGTCATATTATCCCTCTTTTAGTGGGACAATCGTCTCCGCTACAGCTCTTAATATTGAGGCGAGGCGATCGAAATCAACATATGTGGGGATATGTTCTTCGGATATAACTTTTTGCAGGCTTTTCCAATCATCTATCAGTGAACCTACATCTAGACTAACATCAGTTTCAAAGTTTGTCCATTCATCAGACGAAACTATCCAATAGTAATCTATATCATTAATATCTAATGATAGAATGCCCTCTTGTTCCATTTTATTCATGAGTTTATCAAACAATATCCGTAGTTCACCAACCGTCACATTCATCGATTTATCCTCTCTATCTGCGATTAAGTTCTTGTTCTATTTTGATTAACTCATCTCTTTGCTTCTTGATTTGTTTTTGAAGTGCATTAATACGCCCCTGTATAATTTGTTGCCTTATTTGTGGATTTGGTGCGTTTTTAAGCCTGCCATCGTTATCATAAGCATCGGGATTTGCTATGTAGTCATTGAGCTTTTTCTCGTGTTCTTGGATTAGGTCTTGATAGGAGTTTCGGGCTTTCTCCAATTGAGGTGTTGTCATCTTTTGGTAAAGTTGACTCCCTGTACCGCCTGTTCCTTGAGAATATAATACTCCAAGTTCCTGAACTATATTTCTTACACCAGCGGCCAACGTAGTTGTTCCGTGTAGTCCCAAAGCTGCACCTGCTACTATGGCCGGAGCACCTCCGATGCAAGTGAATCCTGCTATACATAAAAATCCACCTCCAGCGGCAGCACCACCGCCTGCTATGATTTCCAAAATTCCTGTGACAATTGCTGCCCCATCTCCTAACCGTTGTCCCCACCAAAAATAATTGTAGTCGGGAAGCCCTTTAAGCCCTCGTTCCACATCTTGTTCCTGTCCATCCCAGTAAGGGTTGAAGACCTGGAATAACCATTTAGTTGAATCTCCGATATTACGTAGATACTGATATACTGCGCCAGCAACAAACATCCCAAGAGGTCTAAAAAAATTCAACAATTGTTGAATAACTTCTGCCAGTGCAGAACGTTTGTTTTCAGGTAATTTTCCACCAGGAGCACCAGAACCACCAGACGGATTATTAGCTAAATAATCATTCCCACTCTCACCTGAAGGGGAATCAGAACCACTACTACCAAAAACCTTTTTAAACTCAGGCTCTTTAATCAGAATAACACTCGGTAGCCGCCAAATATCATCACTAGGCTTGGGAGGCTTCTGAAAATCCACCGGCACCTGTTGTTTCGGCGCCTTATTCAACCGCGGCGCCTCCCCAAATTCAGGCAAATTATTCGTCTGCGTCCCAGTTCCTTCTGGGTCAAATGACCCCCCCGTCACCTCATATTCACCCGGCAAATACTCGCCATCTTCCCAACTAGACTTCGACCAACTTTCACTCCAACTATTCCTGCCATCATCATACTCAGTCCCACTGCGAGTCCAACTCCAACTGTTGCCATTACTCGTATAGACACCCCCTTTCGTCACCGATTCCGAATCGTAACCGCTGACAGTTTCCGTCCAACTGTAACCTCCCTTAAAATAAGACTTGCTGTAACTCTCACTCCAGCTAGAATACTTGGACACCGAACTAGCTACCCCGTTACTATCGTAAGTGCTTTCGCTCGACCATTTCTCGTAACTCGAACTGCCATTTTCAGTTCTTTGGCCATCTTTATAAGTTGTAACTGTCTGTGAATTCCAAGTACGGGAGGTGTCGCTACTGTTAGATGAGGTGGAATTGTTGCCCTCGGTACTGCTATTACTTTTGGTAGCTGTTATTGTGGATTCGTCACTGTTACTTTGAGTAGTATAAGTATCAGCCTTATACTCGCTCTCCCACTGAGCATTATTTTCTGAATAATTTTCAAGCTCGGAATTATAACTAACTTTCCCCTCACTGTTGCTGCTGGAAGAATTCGACTTACTGACAGAATAAGTATCCCGATTGTGGCTGCTAGTTGACGGCCCGTTTTTGTAACTTTGCGTGTCATTCCCTTGACTGACAGAATAATTGTTATTGCGGTTGTTGTGCCAGTATGAGGGGCCGTTGCTGCTGTTGGTTTCTTGAGATTGATTGACGGTGTAAGTGGATTGATTGCTGGTATTTTTTGACGGGCCGTCGTCGTAACTGCTGTGATAATTACTATTGGCTTCTGAATAAGTATCGCGGCTGTTGCTGCTGACTGTTGTGCCGTCTGTTGTAGTGTTGTCCCAAGTTGAATTGATTACTGAATAGTTGTCGCTGCTGTTGCTGGTTTTGGAGGGGCCGCTGCTACTGTTGCTCTCATAGTTCGAGCGATTTACTTGGCTTTCTGACCCGCTGTGAGTGTTGATGGAACTATTACCATTGCTGCTATTCGTCCAATCGGCTTTGCCTTGAATTTGAGTTGAACTGTTGTTGAGAGAACTTCCGGTGCTGCTAGTATAGTGAGTGTTTGAAGTTGATTTTGAACCCCAATCGTCTTGGCGGTTGCCGTTATTCATTGCATAGTCGGTTCCGTATTGACTTTCTGATTGGGAAAAACTGTTTCGGTAACTGTCGGCAGTGGTGTTTGTAGTTTGTTCGGGACTGGTATAATTGCTAGAAGAGCGGGATTTTTGAAGATATGAGCTTTGGTCGTTGCGAGTGCCTTCGTATTTAACTCGGCTGTAGTTTTGCTGCAATTGATTTGTGTTTTCGACTGAGTTTTGGGAAAAGTTTTTGCTGGTGTAGGTAGCAGCATTTGTGCTGGAATCGCTGGTGTATTCGTTAAAAGAGTTGCTCTTGCTGTTGGTGTTGACGGCGTTTTGATCCCAGCTTGATTCGGTGTTTGAGAAGTTGCTATTAGTTTGAGTGTTTGTGGTGGTTGTGCCGTTGGAACTACTGGTAGAGGTAGTTGTATATGGCGCTAATTCTGTGGTATAGGAGCTGGTGCCAGAGTTGTAGTCTCCGGTTGAGGTGCTGGTAGTTTTTGGTGTGCCTGGGGCGTTGGTTGCGGTCGGTCTTTCTGAGGGTTTGGCTGTACTATTCGGAGAGTTACTGACATTTGCATCGGCATCAATCAGCGATTTTGTCAATTGTTTGGTGGCTGCTAATACTGGTATTGCGGGGATTGTTTCTGTGGCGGTAGCAATTGCTAATTCGCGATTTAATATTCCGTATCCTGTCCTTTCGTCCCATGAGGGTACGTCGATGTCTGTTGCTGTTTTTAGGAGGATGTTTTTGATTTGTTGGCGGTTCAGGGATGGGTTGGCTGCCCACATTTGGGAGATGGTATTTGTGACGAAGGCTGCTGCTATTGATGTGCCTTGTTTTGTTTCGGTTGTTGACTGTTCTGCGGTTTTTTGAGTGTTTGTTGGTGCTAGGATATCTAAACCGCCTCCGTAGCTGGAATAGGCGCTGCGGTTGTTGTTTTCGGATGCGCCGACGGTGATGATGTTGTCGAATTCTGTTGAGGCTTGTCCGAGGGCAGAGATGAGAGTTCCTTCATTACCGGCCGCTGCTACAATCAGGATGTTGTTGTCCTGAGCGTATTTAAGTGCTGATTTTTCTTCTGGTGTGAGTTGGTAGCGTGTGGTTTGTGTGCCGTCGGGATTGATTTGGGTTAAGTCGAAGCTGAGGTTGATGAGGGCGTTGGGTTGTTTGGCGGCGATTGCTGCGTTTACAAATTCTATCAGGGATTGATGCCAGTTGCCGCTGCCTGTTGCTCGTCCCAACCAAATCGGAGTCGATTTTTGGGTGGGGTTTTGATTGTCTGTGGCGACGATAATTTCTAAAATTTTGTCGCCGTGTTGGTTGGCTTGGTTTGGTTGGAGTAGGGGGTTGTTGTCGCCCTCGATTAAGTCTTTGCCGAGGCTGATTTGGCTGTAGTTGATGTGGGGATTGTTGGTGGTGAATCCGGTGTCGATGATGCCGATTAATGGTTGGTTTTTTTGGGGGAGGTTGGGGGTTGTTTCTGGTTGGGTTTCTGTGTCGGTGGTTGTGTATTTAAAGTTCGAGATCCCGAAGCCGAAAATTAACTAAAAACGGGCTCTAGACTCAAAGGAAATTCTACCCAAGCGCGATCGCCCGAGTCAGGTCAAACTATTGACAATAATTCGAGCGCACAAAACTAATCGCCTATCAAGTCCATAGCACAAAAGGAATTTGAGATCCAATCACCAAGGCATAACCCATTGCTCATTGAGTAAAGCATAGGTTGATAGAGTCAGATCGAGCGGATCAGAAATAGTCGGAAATACTTCCAGAATCCGTTCAAACCAGATCCGGGAATCGAAATTAGTTTGTCTCGATAACTCAATCAGCATAGCGGTTACGTAGGGACCTGTGGAACTGATTAAATCTGCATAGTGAGCAAATACAGATTCATCTATTTGTACCTGTTGTGTGCGTAATGTTTGGAGCAGAAACATTCCCGATCCTATGGCGTTTTCTATATCCTTTTGTGTTAGCACTTTGTCCTTCAAAGGACGACTACCTAACAAGCGAATATACTCGGAGTTGTATATAAGTTTTAAAGGTTTGTTTTTTAATTCCTCCTCCCACGACCACGGTTCTGCTTCTGGATCTATTTCCAAAACTGTGAAACATCTGCGACCTGTTGTAAGAGCTGTTTCTAAACACCCAGCATCGATATCGGGATTGCCAGTGCGTGGTTCCATTTCCCACTGATTTAACAAATTACGTAAAAGCTCGGGTCGGGAAACAGAAAGAGCTAGAACCCTATCTTCTACTAAGCGGGTGGGCATAGCAATGAATGTGTCAAGGCGTAACTCATTAATTTCCAGACCGCGCAACGTCACACGAATACCTTCCTCATTTCCCGCAGCAGTTGCTAGCAGGTGCCAGCTCTTATCGATTCGTTGCGAACAAGCTTGCTTTAGTTGCTCTAGTAAGACAATTTTACTTCTATCCATCTTTGACCTCTAGCATTTGTATTTGTACTCCAACTCGTAGGTGTAGCACCCAATTCTCTGGCTGCATCTTTCAAAGTGTCACCCAAGACCGTATTTTCAACAGAAATGCCCTGGTCAATTGCTTCTTTGGTGGGAGCGTTCGTTACATTCGTCAATCTGATGGTTGATGGTCTATTTATTCCGTGAGTTCGTAAGGCATCTGCAATCATATTACCACCAATACGACGGGGAAAATCGCGTGGAAATATATCTGACACCTCGATAATGTTTGGATTAACTTCTTTGAAAGTCACCAACGGAGTACGTGGGTCGTTAGGTGAGGTGCTCCACTCTACCTGAGTATAGCCGTCATACGTTTGACTGCTCCTTATAGGTGGTTCATAGGGTCTACCTCCACTGTTCCTCTTACCTGATGAACTCTGAAAAACTACCCCCAGATTTTCAGCTATGTCGGCTAATATATTTGCTAATCCACGGGAAGCTGTACCAGAGCCATGTAGCGCTAGAGCGGTTCCTGCTACTATGGCAGGAGCACCTGCAATGCAGCCGAATCCTGTTACACATAAACTACTACCGCCACCAGCAGCCCCACTACCCCCTATTATCTCTAAAATCCCTGTGACAATTGCTGCCCCATCTCCAAAAGTTCGCCCTGCCTTAAAAGGCCAGGTTTGAGGAAGCCCACGCTCCACATCTTGTTCTAATCGGTTCCATCCAGGGCTCAAAACCTCCAGCAACCATGTAGCTGGTTCTCCATTATTACGCAACCATTGATAGACTGCGCCAGCAACAAACTCTCCAAGAGGTCTAAAAAAATTCAACAATTGTTGAATAACTTCTGCCAGTGCAGAACGTTTGTTTTCAGGTAATTTTCCACCAGGAGCACCAGAACCACCAGACGGATTATTAGCTAAATAATCATTCCCACTCCCACCTGAAGGCGCATCAACTTCATAACTAGCAAAGACATCTTTAAACTCAGGCTCCTTAACAATAAAAGTCGGCAACTGCCAAATATCATCACTAGGCTTCGGCAACTTCTGAAAATCAATCGGCACCTCTTGTTTCGGCGCCTTATTCAACCGCGGCGCCTCCCCAATTGAGGGCAAATCATTAACCTGCTCCCCCGTCCCCGAAGCATCGAACCCTCCCCCTGCTGACGAGGACTCAATCGTCGTATACTCCCCATCTTTCCAACTATATTTCGACCAACTTTCACTCCAACTATTCCTTCCATCATCCCATACTGTCCCGCTGCGAGTCCAACTCCAACTGCTGCCATTACTCGTATAGACACCCCCTTTCGTCACCGATTCTGAGTCGTAACCGCTCACAGTTTCCGTCCAACTGTAACCTTCCTTAAAATAATACTTGCTGTAACTTGAACTCCAGCTAGAATACTTGGACACCGAACTAGCTACGCCGTTACTATCGTAAGTGCTTTCGCTCGACCATTTCTCGTAACTCGAACTGCCATTTTCTGTTATTTGGCCATCTTGATAAGTGATAACTGTCTGTGAATTGCCAGTTCTTGAGGTATGGCTACTGTGAGATGAAGTAGAATTACTGCCCGAGGTGCTGCTGTTACTTTTGATAGCGGTTATTGTCGATTCATCGCTGTTGCTTTGAGTAGTATAAGTATCAGCATTATACTCGCTTTCCCACTGAGCATGATTTTCTGAATAATTTTCAAGTTCGGAATTATAACTGACTTGACCCTCACTGTTGCTGCTGGAAGAATTCGACTTACTGACAGAATAAGTATCCCGATTGTGGCTGCTAGTTGACGGCCCGTTTTTGTAGTTTTGGGTGTCATTGGTCTGAGTTACCGAGTAATTATTACCTCGATTGTTTTGCCAATATGATGGGCCGTTGCTGCCCGAAGTTTCCAGAGACTGATTGACGGTATATGTGTCTCTGTTGCTGGTATTTTTTGACTTGCCGTCATCGTAACTGCTGTTAGAGTTACTTTACTATTTGGTTCTGAATAAACATCCAATAACTCATCGAGATTTACTGAGGTTTTTATCATCAAATACCCAAATGCAAAATAAAGAATTCACCCTCAATTACCTGATTAGCATAATTGAGCAAAATCCGCAGTTTTTCAAGGAGCAAGTCTCGCTCAACTTCGATAGTGTAAACTTTGGGTGGAGTTGAAACCTTTCTGTCATTTTTTATAATTATCCCCCCATCAAGCTGAAATCTCTCAGGAGCTTTTGAAAATAAGCGATACCATGAATCGATTACGTGATAAAACATTTCCCCATCTTCTTGGTGAATAATTGTAATACCGTAAAGCGATAATCCCTTTGTTTTCTTTTTATAGGGAAGTGAAAGATGAGTACACGGTATCCACATTAAGGTATCATTCATGTACCGCATTATGTCATCGTGGATACTAACTTCAAACTCCTTTTCATAATAATTCATGCACTTTGCATAACTGACTTCTCCTTCTCTTAAGCAAAAAAATCTATGTTCTAGCGCCATATTTCAACAACCCTCTTTATTCTCTTAACACTTAATTCAATCAGCGGCCAGACCAAACTTCTCCAATCGTAACTGCTGTTAGAGTTACTTTACTATTTGGTTCTGAATAAACATCCAATAACTCATCGAGATTTACTGAGATTTTTATCATCAAATACCCAAATGCAAAATAAAGAATTCACCCTCAATTACCTGATTAGCATAATTGAGTAAAATCCGAAGCTTTTCAAGGAGCAAGTCTCGCTCAACTTCGATAGTGTGAACTTTTGGTGGACTAGAAACCGTTCTGTCAGCTTCTATAATTATTCCTCCATCAAGCTGAAATTTCTCAGGAGCTTTTGAAAATAAGCGATACCATGACTCGATCACATGATAAAACATTTCAACACCTTCTTGATTAATAATTGTATCACCGTAAAGCATTAATCCGTGAGCCTTCCTTCTATGTCTAACTGAAAGATGAGTACATGGTATCCACATTAGGGTATCATTCATGTAGCGCATTACATCATCGTGGATACTGACTTCAAACTTAATTTTGAAGTATTTCATGTACTCTGCATAACTCACTTCTCCTTCTCTTAAGCAGAAAAATCTATGTTCTAGCGCCATATTTCAACAACCCTCTTTATTCTCTTAACACTTGATTCAATCAGCGGCGAGGCCAAACTTTTCCAAAAGATATTATACCATATTCTCCTTGACCTAAATCTACTAAATCTATGTATCTATCTCCCAGTTCGTACCTAGAAACATTTGAGGTAGCTCCACTTATTCGGCGTATTTCGGTTCTATTATTATTCAGAACTACTTGTTTAAACTTCTCTGCTAGGTCAATATATTCCTGCACATTCGCTGCCTCTACTTCCGTACCATGATCCCTAAAATGGTTTTTTACAGAATTTTCTGCTGTAGTGGAACCACCTTGATGCCATGAACGAGTATCGATATACTCATACGCTGGATTCAAAAATTCTTCCAAGTCCCCTTCTGGAACATCATCCCAAGGATTATGACCGGAATTACTTTGAAGAACCTGAACAATCAGATTAGATAGATCCTGAGCGCTAACTCCCACTAAGCTGATCCCATGTGCTAGCGCTCCCAATCCTGCAGCAACCAGTGCGGGGTTTCCAGTTAAACCACCTCCAATACTACCACCAGTTCCCAACAAAATTTCCGCTATTCCTTGCAAAATTCCGATTAAATCAGCAGCACCTCTTCCTAACTGAGCTGCTTTACTCTTTTGTAAGAGTTTTTCCAGTTTGTCTCGTGCTTGTGCTCCTCCTGGTATCAGAAGGTCAGTGAAAGGTTGAAGTAAAGCCCCATTATTCTTGAGATAGTAGTAAAGAAGTGCGCCTAAAAATTCTAGAACAGCTTGCTTGCCTTGTTGAGATAGCTCTAACAACCTTTGGATAAATCTACGCAATTTTGCCAAAAATTTGTCCCAAGGGCTTTCGTTTTTAGGGCTACTTGCATTAAAATAGCCATCTCCATTAATCACTTTCTGAGACGTAAGCTCTTTGTAAATATCAGTTGGGAGCCAAAAAGTCTTATCTTCTGAAGCATTTTTAGATGCACCATCTTTAAAAATCACAGTCGGCAACTGCCAAATATCATCACTCGGCTTCGGAGGCTTCACTAAATCCGGTGGCACCTGTTGTTTCGGCGCCTTATTCAACCGCGGCGCTTCCCCAAATGAGGGCAAATTATTCGTCTGGGTCTGTGTTCCTTCTGGGTCAAATGACCCCCTCGTTACCTCATATTCACCCGGCAAATACTCGCCATCTTCCCAACTAGACTTCGACCAACTTTCACTCCAACTATTCCTGCCATCATCATACTCAGTCCCGCTGCGAGTCCAACTCCAACTGCTGCCATTACTCGTCGAAACACCCTCTTTCGTCACCGATTCCGAATCGTAACCGCTGACAGTTTCCGTCCAACTGTAACCTCCCTGAAAATCAGACTTGCCGTAACTTGAACTCCAGCTAGAATACTGGGACACCAAACTAGCTACGCCGTTACTATCGTAAGTGCTTTCGCTCGACCATTTCTCGTAACTCGAACTGCCATTTTCGCTTTTTTGGCCATCTTGATAAGTGATAACTGTCTGTGAATTGCCAGTTCTTGAGGTATGGCTACTGTGAGATGAAGTAGAATTACTGCCCGAGGTGCTGCTGTTACTTTTGGTAGCGGTTATTGTGGATTCATCGCTGTTGCTTTGAGTAGTATAAGTATCAGCATTATACTCGCTTTCCCACTGAGCATGATTTTCTGAATAATTTTCAAGTTCGGAATTATAACTGACTTGACCCTCACTGTTGCTGCTGGAAGAGTTCGACTTGCTGAGAGAATAAGTATCCCGACTGTGGCTGCTAGTTGACGGGCCGTCTTTGTAGTTTTGCGTGTCATTGGTCTGAGTTACCGAGTAATTATTATCTCGATTGTTTTGCCAGTATGATGGGCCGTTGCTGCTGTTGGTTTCTTGAGATTGATTGACGGTGTAAGTGGATTGATTGCTGGTATTTTTTGACTGACCGTCATCGTAACTGCTGTGATAATTACTATTGGCTTCTGAATAAGTATCGCGGCTGTTGCTGCCGACTGTTTTGCCGTCTGTTGTAGTGTTGCCCCAGGTGGAATTGATTGCTGAATCGATCGCCCGTAAAGTCCGGCGCCGAAAGAATCGAGCGCCCGTAAAGTTTTGTGTACAAAAGTTCGAGCACCTACAGAATCGATCGCCCGTAAAAAGTTCGAGCGCACAGTTCGAGCGCCCCCAAAGTTGATCGCCCGTAAAATCCCGTGTACAAAAGTTCGAGCGCCCGCCAAGTCGAACGCCCGTAAAGTCCAATGTGAAAAAGTTCGATCGCCCGTAAAGTCGATCGCCCGATCGTCAGCGTACAAAAGTTCGAGCGCCCGCCAAGTCGAACGCCCGCAGAAGGCGTATACAAAAGTTCGAGCGCTCATAAAGTCGATTCTATTTATATAGGAATCAGGAGGGATGATCTAAGGATTAAAACCCAGTTATCAAAATCTATCGCACACAGCAATTCGCTATGTATTTGTCATGACACCATTCTTGAAAGCATTTATGACTGGTTAATGTTGGGCAGATATCATGGGCGATTGAAACAAATGTTGTAATTAGGTTGCAAATCATACTTTTTAGATTGTGCCCTGTCAGGGGTTCCTCTTCTATATATTGTCCCCACGAATCTTTTGAGTTGTTAGCAATGTTACTGCTTTCCATAACAAGAGGCCGACAATTTATCTTCACCAGTTTTTCTACATGACTAAAAATTAGCCGTCTTTCAATTCCTTGTTCATAAAAATCCAAACAGAAAGAACTGGAGTTAGAATCTTCTACAAATTTTAACAAATCAGAAAGTTGCTCCACTACTGTCATTAAATCTATTGAAACATCAACGGGCCACGGTAATTCTCCAAAACCTTCTACTCGAAATCTTACTAAATTAGACTTTTCTAATTCTTCACAAATCACAGGAAAGATTTCTTTCACATCCTCTATTTCCTCAAGCTTTAAGTCGTAATCACCATTGAATTCATCGTCACTTACCCACGGGTTTTCAAGAACTTGCTCTTGTCGCCATCCTAATCTGTTTATTTCCAAGCACATCAGAAACATAATATTCCTCCTAAGGGTTCATAATTGGAAAAGCAGTTTTATATCCTCCACCTGGTATAGGCACAACAGTTGCACGAGTTGCAGGTATTATTGTACCGTCTGGTAATATTAGTTGTCCAAGACCTTCAGGAATATCAACTATTTCTGGATCGTCACCTATATTTGGTCTTAAATCTCGGAGAAACTCAGCAGCTTTTTGATTATCTAACCATTGTCCTTGAGCTTGTTTCTTGCCGGCAGCTCTTCCCCTAAGATTATCTGTATTTTTTGAGGCTTGACCGTGCCTCTCAAATGTATGTCCGAATGTGGGCTTACTCTTCCAATTATCCCAATTCAATGCACTACTGCCCCCCCCATTGCCTGTAGCGCTCTGAAAAACAATTCCAAGTTCCTCAACTATATTTCTTACACCAGCCGCCAACGTAGTTGTTCCGTGTAGTCCCAAAGCTACACCTCCTACTATAGCTGGAGCACCTCCGATGCAAGGTAATCCTGCTACGCATAAAGCTCCACCTCCAGCAGCAGCACCACCACCTGCTATGATTTCTAAAATTCCTGTGACAATTGCCGCCCCATCTCCTAACCGTTGTCCCCACCAAAAATAATTGTAGTCGGGAAGCCCTTTAAGCCCTCGTTCCACATCTTGTTCCTGTCCATCCCAGTAAGGGTTGAAGACCTGGAATAACCATTTAGTTGAATCTCCGATATTACGTAGATACTGATATACTGCGCCAGCAACAAACAGCCCAAGAGGTCTAAAAAAATTCAACAATTGTTTGATAACTTCTGCCAGTGCAGAACGTTTGTTTTCAGGTAATTTTCCACCAGGAGCACCAGAACCACCAGACGGATTATTAGCTAAATCATCATTCCCACTCTCACCTGAAGGGGAATCAGAACCACTACTACCAAAGACCTCTTTAAATTGAGGCTCCTTAAAAATCACAGTCGGCAACTGCCAAATATCATCACTAGGCTTCGGAGGCTTCTGAAAATCCACCGGCACTTCTTGTTTCGGCGGCTGATTCAACCGCGGCGCCTCCCCAAATTCCGGCAAATTATTCATCTCGGTCCCAGTGACTTCCGGGTCAAATGACCCCCCCGTCACCTCATATTCACCCGGCAAATACTCGCCATCCTTCCAACTAGACTTCGACCAACTTTCACTCCAACTATTCCCCCCATCATCCCAAACTGTCCCGCTGCGAGTCCAACTCCAACTGCTGCCACTACTCGTATAGACATCTCTTTTAGTCACCGATTAATAGTCGTAACCGTTCAGGGTTTCTGTCCAACTGTAACCTCCCTTAAAATAAGATTTGCTGTAACTCTCACTCCACATCGATCGCGCTGGCAAAGGGAGCATCCCAGTTTTGCACTAAGTATAAATACCGATAGAATTTACAGCAGATTGATGAGAGAATATAAATCAGAGACAATGCGATAAACCGAGTAGATATGACCCCAGAAGAACAGCAGAAAATCAAAATAAATCTCCAAGAAATAGCAGCTATATTTTATAAAAACACCCCAGTAGAAAAACTACAAGACTTTGAATCTGTAGAACTGAGTGTGAGGGAACATTTAATTGAAACAGTAGCACCAGAAATTAGCGGTTTTTTTTTAACTCGGCGGGTGGACAAGGTTCGGGTAGAAAAAGAACCATAAAAAGTTGTGTAGGAGAAATAACTCTATCGAGTAAACAAGCGCAAAGGTTGGGAGTGAAGAAGGGAAGTCGTCTGAGTCCTAACTTGGAAAAATGTTGTTTATTATTAGTAGGAAATGAATCTTTTGCCAATGCCGAGAGAGACCTCAAAATGTTGACAGGAATTTATGTACCCCACAGTACACAACATCGGCTATTAGAGCGTTACAAATTGCTGCCGCCTGAAACTACCGGGAAAGTAAAAGCATTGAGTATAGACGGAGGAAACGTCAGACTAAGAACTCAGGAAGGAGAAGAAAGTGTCTGGAAGAATTATAAGGCAGTTAAGATACATGGCCTTTGTAGCAGCAGCCTTTTTTCAAAATAATGCAGATTTAGTGGGGTGGGTAAATAGCCAAATCAAGAGTGAAGCAATAACTTGTTTGGGAGATGGTCATGATGGAGTGTGGAATCTATTTAGTCAAATTGGGACTAGAGAACAAAGAAGAGAGGTACTAGATTGGTATCATTTGATAGAAAATTTACATAAAGTAGGAGGTTCTCTCAAACGACTGAGGAGAGCGCAGAACAAACTGTGGGAAGGGTCAACAGTAGAAGCTATAGCCGAATTTGTAGGGGTTACGAGTAAAGCGAGTGAAAAGTTCCAGAAATATCTGCGAAAACATCAGTCAAGAATCCCAGATTACCAGAATTATCAACAGGAGGGTATTGACATTGGTTCGGGAGCTGTAGAGTCTTTAATTAAACAGATTGGAGCAAGAATTAAGATTGTAGGTGCACAGTGGAACGAAAAAAATGTGCCTCAAATTTTAAGACTGAGATGTGCGTATTTAAATAATGACATCAGGCTAGGTGTTTCTGCTTAGTTAAAAAGTGGGATGCTCCCCTGGCAAATACGGTAAATTAATCGCATTATTGCTACGTAAAGATTAATTTAGGAGTTGCGATCGCTTTCGTTCCGATTTTTTACCGACGTGCAACTGCTTCCAGAACTGTCAGAGTCCAATTGCAATCTTCTGGGGAAATCACAACCACCTTAAAACCATACTTTTTACCCTCTAATTTTACCCCTTCAGAATCATCCACATGCAAGTCAATACCAAACGCTCGCGGATTTTTGCTGGGCAAGGAATCGCCTGGATAGCGATGCAGATGAGCTCTATGGATATTTTGATTGATGACCCCTGCTACTTGAATGCCGTAGCAACGCAACCACAGGCGTACAGAGCAAGGGGAACGGTAGGAAGTTGTATAAATCCATATTTCGTGTCCCCACGTTTTCAATTCCTGCATCAATGCGCGTGTTCCCAGTCGCAATGGTTCGTTAATCCAAGGTTTGAGGAAAAATGGTACCCGATTGGGTTCCCACGGGGCTTCTTTCCGAGCGCAAATTAGAGTGTCATCAAGGTCAAATGAAATCCGCATATTTAATTAATTCGATAGCCTCAAAGAAAATTTGCTCCTGTGTGCTATCGCCCACAATCTCAAAAAGTACGATCGCCCGTAATTTAAAAAGTGGGATCGCTGACTAATTCTCGGTAATTTAGATAAGGTTTCAGGAAAAAAGATATCCACTTGAGTTCTTACGGGGTCTCTTTATTTTCGGTATTTTTTCGTCTGAGTGCTTGTACGTAAACATACAAACCAGGACGAGCCAGCTCTTTTCCATCTGAGAGGACATATGCAATATCTAGGCGAGCATCTGACCAAATAATTGCTAATGTCTGCTTGCTCGCTTCACACGAAATTAGAGGATGAAGCTCTGTCAGGCGTTGATACATTATACTCGCCCTCGCAAGTCGCTCCTTTCTTCTGCCCGTACTCTGAGCTGTTTCTACTGCTAAGTCAAAAGACTTTTTTTGGATATCTCGTATTTCCAGCTCTACTTGAGAAGTTGTATGTAATTTAGTCAGAGCTTGGTTATCGACTGGGAGTTGAGGAATAGGGCATGGATTCTGAGGAGGTGCAACCTCTGGGATAGCTTCTATTGGTCTCATCTCCAATTCATTAGCTTTTATTTGCTTCGTCTCCCATTCATTTGATTGAGTTGATTGGCACCCACAAATTGATACCATCACCAGTATTATACCTAACTTCCAAATATGATATCTAGCTGCTTGTAAAAGACTAGGACTCTCCTTTCTTAAAAATGTTTTAAAAGGGGGTTCTGTGTGATAGGTTTTTTTAGCTTTGTATAACGATGACATATTCCGATCGGCTCCTTTGTTGTCAAATATTAGCTGGCACTACTTCAGGTAATATCGAGTAAAAAATGCTCAATTAAAACGGTATTAAACGAATTGCTTCATCAAATTTCCGTTGCTCTATAAGTTGTAGAAAAGTATCAAATAACTTAAACCCAGCAGCTCTATCAAATTCTGTAGCAAGCAAGCTGGGATTGTTGAAGTAGACCTCCTTTAGTGTCCGCGAGCCAAGCAACCGCTCTAGACTAACAACTACTCTTACTTGATCTTTATACCCTCCTGCATCATCCCAAGGGCGTCCCGAAGCCCGGAATGCTTGCATAGCAAGACGTTGAGTAAGACCTTCCATAAGATTTGGGCCCAATGTAGTAGTTAAATTTCGATTTTGATTGATGTGCAACATTTCATGAACCATTGTTTTTAGTAGCGTCATATCGTCTGTATTTAAATCAGAATTAATGAATAGCCTTCCATTAGTTACGAGACCATACAAATTGCCGTATTCCTGTTTAGCTTTTCCTGATGGCCAATTATTTGCTCTATCCATTGCATCCAGAATCCCTTTAGTGTCAGTCACCTGTAGTACACCAGGCTGAATCAATTTATCAGCATCCTCACCATAAAATACCCGCAGTATGAGTAGTGCTAGTCTATGTTGAGCTTCAAACCTGCTAAGCGTGGTAGGGTTATTTACACTAAGATAGCCATCTCCATTAATTACCTTCTGAGACAGAAGCTCTTTGTAAATCTCAGTTGGCAACCAAAAAGTCTTGCCTCCTGAAGTATTTTTAGATGCAGAATCTTTAAAAATCGCAGTCGGCAACTCCCAAATATCATCACTCGGCTTCGGCAACTTCTGAAAATCCACCGGCACATCTTGTTTCGGCGCCTTATTCAACCGCGGCGCTTCCCCAAATTCCGGCAAATTATTCGGGAGCGTCCCAGTTCCTTCCGGGTCAAATGACCCCCCCGTCACCTCATATTCACCCGGCAAATACTCCCCATCTTCCCAACTAGACTTCGACCAACTTTCACTCCAACTATTCCTCCCATCATCATACTCAGTCCCGCTGCGAGTCCAACTCCAACTGCTGCCATTACTCGTATAGACACCCCCTTTCGTCACCGATTCTGAGTCGTAACCGCTCACAGTTTCCGTCCAACTGTAACCTCCCTTAAAATAATACTTGCTGTAACTTGAACTCCAGCTAGAATACTGGGACACCGAACTAGCTACGCCGTTACTATCGTAAGTGCTTTCGCTCGACCATTTCTCGTAACTCGAACTGCCATTTTCTGTTCTTTGGCCATCTTTATAAATGGTAACTGTCTGTGAATTCCAAGTACGGGAGGTGTCGCTACTGTTAGATGAGGTGGAATTGTTGCCCTCGGTGCTGCTGTTACTTTTGGTAGCGGTTATTGTCGATTCGTCGCTGTTACTTTGAGTAGTATAAGTATCAGCATTATACTCGCTCTCCCACTGAGCATGATTTTCTGAATAATTTTCAAGCTCGGAATTATAACTAACTTTCCCCTCACTGTTGCTGCTGGAAGAATTAGATTTGCTGAGAGAATAAGTATCCCGACTGTGGCTGCTAGTTGACGGGCCGTCTTTGTAGTTTTGCGTGTCATTGGTCTGAGTTACCGAGTAATTATTATCTCGATTGTTTTGCCAGTATGATGGGCCGTTGCTGCTGTTGGTTTGTTCAGATTGATTGACGGTGTAAGTGGATTGATTGCTGGTATTTTTTGACGGGCCGTCGTCGTAACTGCTGTGATAATTACTATTGGCTTCTGAATAAGTATCGCGGCTGTTGCTGCTGACTGTTGTGCCGTCTGTTGTAGTGCTGTCCCAAGTTGAATTGATTGCTGAATAGTCGTTGCTGCTGTTGCTGGTTTTGGAGGGGCCGCTGCTACTGTTGCTCTCATAATTCGAGCGATTTACTTGGCTTTCTGACCCGCTGTGAGTGTTGGTGTAACTGCTGTTATTGCTGCCCGACGTCCAATCGGCTTTGCCTTGAATTTGAGTTGAACTGTGGTTGAGAGAACTGCCGGTGCTGCTAGTATAGTGAGTGTTTGAAGTTGATTTTGAACCCCAATCGTCTTGGCGGTTGCCGTTATTCGTTGCATAGTCGGTTCCGTATTGACTGTCTGATTGGGAAAAACTGTTTCGGTAACTGTCGGCAGTGGTGTTTGTAGTTTGTGAAGGAGTGGTATAATTGCTAGAACTGCGGGATTTTTGAAGATATGAGCTTTGGTCGTTGCGAGTGCCTTCGTATTTAACTCGGCTGTAGTTTTGCTGCGATTGATTTTTGTTTTCTACTGAGTTTTGAGAAAAGTTTTTGCTGGTGTAGGTACTGGCAGATGTGTTTGAATCGCTGGTGGATTGGTTAAAAGAGTTGCCCTTGCTGTTGGTTTGGACGGCGTTTTGATCCCAGCTTGATTCGGTGTTTGAGAAGTGGCTGTTGGTTTGAGTGTTTGTGGTGGTTGTACCGTGGGAACTACTGGTAGAGGTGGTTGTATGTGGCGCTAGTTCTGTGGTATAAGAGCTAGTGCCTTCATTGCTGTTTCCGGTTGAGGTGCTGGTGGTTTTTGGTGTGCCTGGGGCGGTGGTTGCAGTTGCTCTTTCTGAGGGTTTGGATGGGGTATTGTTGGGTGTGTTGCTGGGATTTGCATCGGCATCAATTAAGGGTTTTGTCCAGTGTTTGGTAGCTGCCAAGACTGGGATTGCGGGGATTGTTTCTGTGGCTGTGGCTATTGCTAATTCTGGGTTTAATATTCCGTATCCTGTTCTTTCGTCCCATGAGGGTACGTCGATGTCTGTTGCTGTGTTTAGGAGGATGTTTTTGATTTGTTGGCGGTTCAGGGATGGGTTGGCTGCCCACATTTGCCAGATGGTGTTTGTGACGAATGCGGCTGCTATTGATGTGCCTTGTTTGGATTGGGTTGTTGATGGTTCTGCTGTTTGTGTAAGGCTTGTTGGTGCTAGGATATCTAATCCGCCTCCGTAGCTGGAATAGGCGGCGCGGTGGTTGTTGTCGGATGCTCCCACTGTGATGATGTTGTCGAATTCTGTGGAGGCTTGTCCGAGGGCTGAAATGAGTGTTCCTTCGTTTCCAGCGGCTGCTACAATCAGGATGTTGTTGTCAAGGGCGTATTTGAGTGCTGATTTTTCTTCTGCTGTCAATTTGTGCCGTGTGGTTTGTGTGCCGTCGGGGTTGATTTGGGTTAAGTCGAAGCTGAGGTTGATGAGGGCGTTGGGTTGTTTGGCGGCGATTGCTGCGTTTACAAATTCTATCAGGGATTGATGCCAGTTGCCGCTGCCTGTTGCTCGTCCCAACCAAATCGGAGTCGATTTTTGGGTGGGGTTTTGATTGTCTGTGGTGGCGATAATTTCTAAAATTGTGTCGCCGTGTTGGTTTCCTTGGTTTGGTTGGAGTAGGGGGTTGTTGTCGCCCTCGATTAAGTCTTTGCCGAGGCTGATTTGGCTGTAGTTGATGTGGGGATTGTTGGTGGTGAATCCGGTGTCGATGATGCCGATTAATGGTTGGTTTTTTTGGGGGAGGTTGGGGGTTGTTTCTGGTTGGGTTTCTGTGTCGGTGGTTGTGTATTCGTTGATGGTTGTTTCGGAGTGGCTGTCAGTTGCAGTTGCGATGAAGGAGTCGGGGATGATATGAAGTGAATTGTCTGGCTGATTGTTGGCGTCGGATGATATTTCGGGAGTAATGGCGATGTTTTCGGAGTCGAAGTCGGGGTTGACAAATTCGTCGATAGTTGTTGGTGGCTGATTTTTGCTGTCGGCGGTGATATTTTCCGATTGTTGTGAGTGATGATTTTCGGTGACGGCAATTTCGGGTATAATAGTTTGGGCGTCGGTAACTATGTATTCTGATGCGGATGGTTGATGATTTTGGCGGGATTCTGTTTCGGGAATGTTAGGAAATTGTTGGGCGAATATGCTGTTGAGAGTTTCCGACTGTTGGGAAATTTCTTCGGGAGAAATTAGCGGGAAATTTTCAGGAGTTTGGCTGGCTATTTCGGGGGTATCGATAAGAGTTGGAGAGGTGTTTTCAATTTCCCCGGTGAGAATGTCTGTGGATGCTGCGGGTATTGCTGGTATTTCTGGTTTGTCGGGTTGGAAAAAGACGGATGTTTCGATTTTGTCTCCTGTGATGAAGTCGATTGATTTGGCATCTGCGATGGCTGGTTGAATGTTTTCTGAGATAGTTGGGATTGTGTTTTCGGAAACTTGCGGGTTTTGAGTTTCTGTCGTTGGGGAGTTTTCGGGTTTTGTTTCAGCAGGATTTGTCGCGCAATTGCAAATTTCGGAAACTGTCGAGTTTTTGGTTTCTGTCGCTGGGGAGTTTTCGGTTTTTATCTCAGCAGGATTCGGATCGGAATTGGGAGTTTCGGAAACTGTCGAGTTTTCAGTTTCTGCTGTGGGAGAGTTTTCGGTTTTTGGATCGGCAGAATTTGGATCGGAATTGGGAGTTTCGGAAACAGTCGGATTTTCAGTTTCTACTGCGGGAGAATCTGTTTTTGGATCGGCTGGATTTGGATCGGAATTGGGATTTTTGGAAACAGTCGGATTTTCAGTTTCTCCTGCGGGAGAATCTGTTTTTGGATCTGCAGAATTCGGATCTGAATTGCGATTTTCAGAAACAGTCGGGTTTTTGGTTTGTGTCGCAGAGGAATTTTCCGTTTTTGGATCTGCAGAATTCGGATCTGAATTGCGATTTTCAGAAACAGTCGGGTTTTTGGTTTGTGTCGCAGAGGA
>NZ_JAUBOR010000002.1:262883-263118 GCF_036700305.1 Microcoleus sp. Z1_A1 | reverse complement strand
ATTTTCCGTTTTTGGATCGGCAGGATTTGGATCGGAATTGGGATTTTCGGAAACAGTCGGATTTTTGGTTTGTGTCGCAGAGGAATTTTCCGTTTTTGGATCGGTAGAATTCGGATCGGAATTGGGAGTTTCGGAAACAGTCGGATTTTCAGTTTCTACTGCGGGAGAATCTGTTTTTGGATCGGTAGAATTCGGATCGGAATTGGGAGTTTCGGAAACAGTCGGATTTTTGGTT